>JALQYS010000504.1 GCA_023254015.1 Paracoccaceae bacterium | reverse complement strand
TGGTGTAGGTGCCCTTGAACCGGGCGTTCGAATTCACATGATAGCCCGCATTCACCATCCAATGCGTGTCCAGCACCACCACCGTATCGGCCCCCAGCGCCCGTGCCCGGCGGCCAATTTCGCGATGGCCTTCAATGGCTTGTGCTCGCGTGCCATACAGCCGGCCCGGTCGTTCCGACAACAGCATCGTCGGAACATGCGTGACCTTGGCGGTCAGAACGATTTCGCCCATGGTTCCCTCCCGTTATCCCTGCGCGTTTCCTGCGTGCCGGTCTGGCGAGATCCTAATACTTTACATGTTAAGCAAATTGCGATCCCTGTCAAGCCTGCGGCGGTGCGCGCCCTTGTTCCAAGGTGTAAAACCGGGCAAACAAGGCATATGTCAGGCCCCGATACTCCCCTTCGCCGCACACGGCGGTCCTTGCCCATCGCGCTTCTTCGCGCGCGTGAAACCGTCATGGGCCCGATCCGCGAGATGCTGTCGCATTCGGACATCAACGAACAGAAATGGCGTGTATTGCGCGTTCTGGAAGAGCGTGGGCCTTCGGAACTGACGGTTGTTGCCAAGGAAGCCTGCCTCCTGCTGCCCAGCCTGACACGCATCATCCGGGCAATGGAGGAGGAGGGGCTTGCAAGCCGCGCCACCGATCCGGACGACCGTCGCAAGTCGATCGCGACGATCACCGAGGCAGGGCGCGCCTTGATCGTGGCGCATATGGCGGAAAGCAACGCCATCTTCGCCCGGCTGGAACGCGATTTCGGCCGCGACAAGCTTGAACAGCTTCTCGACCTCTTGGACGAGTTGCAGACGGTTGACCTTTACAAGCCCTGATCGGTGACCAGCGTCACGCAATCCCGCGCCGTCAGGCGAAAGCGCGCGATGTGGCTTTGCCCGTCCAGCATCAGGCCCATCTTTCCCGGTTCCAGCGCGGTCAGCCTTGCCTCGCGAAAGTCGGGAACCCGGTTCAGCCGCGCTGACAGCGCCTTGTAAAGCGCCTCCTTGCCCGAAAAGACCAAGGTGAAGAAGGTTGCAAAAGGCAGGGCCTCGGGACGCAGCCGCGCCTCGGCTTCGGAAAAGATTGCCGCAGCGAGTTGGGTGGCGCGGTCAGAGGCGACCAGTGCCTCGCAGTCAAGGCCGACGGCGCTATAATGCATTGAAATCGCAGAGATTGCCCGGTCTCGGCTGTGGGTGATGGAGCCGGAAACTCCGGCAGGCCAGACCGGAGCGCGGCCTTGGCGGGGGACATGCTCGCCCAGCCCCGCCTGCCGCAGGGCGAGGGCGGCACAAGCTCGCCCGGCGAGAAACTCGCTGCGCCGTTTCGGCACGGCGGCGTGCAAGTCATCGGGCAAGGTCAGGACCAGGGGGCCAAGCGGCGTGTCGGCGGCCAGCCCTTGCACATCGGCCACGGCAAAGCCTGCCTCGCACCAGATCAGATGCGGATCGGCAAAGGGGCTTTCGGTGGAGATGGCGCCAAGGATCATGGCGCGATCCTTGCAGAGCGGTCGGGTTTTGCAAGGGGGGGCGGGAATGCCGGTTTGCAAAGCTTGTCCGGCCCGCTAGAACCGCCGCGATACCCATAACCCCGCACGAGGACATGTGACCGCCCTTCCTTCCCATGTTTTTGACGCCACGACCGCCCTTCTGACCGAGGTCGAGGCCGCCGCACGCCCGGTGGATGCCGTCACGTCTGGCTGGTTCCGCAACCGCCGCGATCTGGATGAGGCGGATCGGGGCGCGATCCTTGAGACGCTTTATGCGCTGCTGCGGCATCGGGCGCGGTTGGGGTGGATGCTGGCGCGGCTGGGCCGGGCGGAGACGGTTCAGAACCGGCTGACGCTCTGGCTGGCCGGGAAGCTGGATGACGCGGATATGCCCGAGCCGGTGCGGCTGGAAATCCCCGATTGGGCCGAGGCCCCGCTCAGGCAGCGGTTTGGTGCGGATTTCGCGGCCGAGATGGCGGCGACGCTGCTGCCCCCGCCTTTGGATTTGCGGGTGAACCCGGTCAAGACTTCGCGTGAGGCGGTTCTGCGAGAGTTGAAGGGTCTCGGGGTCGTGGCAGAGGCGACGCGGCTTTCGCCTTTGGGAATCCGGATCGCGGAACGGCTGTCCTTGACGCGCCTGCCTGGGCTGAAGACGGGTGAGATCGAGATTCAGGACGAAGGCTCGCAACTGGTGGCGGGGTTGGTCGATGCGCGGCCCGGCGACCGGGTGGTGGACTTCTGCGCCGGGGCCGGGGGAAAGACGCTGGCCCTTGCGGCCCAGATGCAGAACCGGGGCAAGGTGGTGGCTTGCGACGTGAACGAGGCGCGGTTGAAGCGCGCGGCAGAGCGGCTGCGGCGGGCGGGGCTCCACAATGTGGAAACCCGGGTTCTGTCCAGCGAAACCGACCGCTGGGTCAAGCGGCACAAGGCGGGCTTTGACCGGGTTCTGATCGATGCGCCCTGTTCCGGGACCGGCACCTGGCGGCGCAATCCCGATGCGCGGTGGCGCGCGCCGGATCTGGGTCTGGCGGGGCTGGTGGCCTTGCAGGGCCGGATTCTGGCCAGCGCCGCGCGGCTGGCAAGGCCGGGTGGGCGGTTGGTTTATGCCACCTGTTCGGTGCTGCATGAGGAGAACGAGGCGCAGGTTGCGGCGTTTCTGGCGGCCACCCCCGCCTTCCACCTTGTGCCGCAGCCGGCAGGGGATTTCCTGTCGCTGACGCCCCTGCAGCATGGCACGGACGGGTTCTTTGGCGCCGTTCTGGAACGCGAGGCTTAGGTAAACCGGTTGTCTCTGGGGAAGCCGCGTGGCGCCATCGCCCCGGCCGAAGCCCGCGCGCCGATCCATTGCTTCAGGTCAACCTCGGTGCGGGTGCGCCCTGCCGGGTCTTTCCACGACAGGCCATCGGCCAGCGTGAAGGTCGTGGCATCCGACAACCCGCCATCCTTGTATTTCTGCAGCCGCACGCCTTTGCCCTTGGCCATTTCCGGCAGGTCGGCCAGCGGGAAGATCAGCACCTTGCGGTTCTCGCCCACGACGGCGACATGGTCGCCCGCCACACGGCGGCAGAGCGCGGTTTTCACGCCGGCGCCCAGCGTCTGCACCTGCTTGCCCGCCTTGGTCTGCGCCACCACCTCGTCCGAGGGCAGGATGAACCCGTCGCCTGCCGAAGAGGCGATCAGCCATTTTTCCCCGGCGCGGTGAATGACCAGATCGACGATCTCGGTGTCATTGGCCAGATCGACCATCAGCCGCACCGGCTCGCCCATGCCGCGCCCGCCCGGCAGGTTGGCGCCCAAGAGCGTGAAGAACCGACCGTTGGCGGCGACCAGAATGATCTTGTCCGTCGTTTCGGCATGGAAGGCAAAACGCGGACCGTCACCATCCTTGAATTTCTGTTCGGCGGCCAGATCGACATGGCCCTTCATGGCACGGATCCAGCCCATCTGCGAACAGATGACGGTGATCGGCTCACGCTCGATCATCGCCTCATAGCTGACCTCTTCCACCTCGCCCGCCTCGGCAAAGGCGGTGCGGCGGTCGCCCAGACGGGTGCCCTTGCCGAATTGCTTGCGGATGGCTTCCAGTTCCACACCGATCTGCTTCCACTGGCGCTTGTCGCTTTCCAGAAGGTCGGCCAGATCGGCGCGTTCCTTCATCAAGGCATCCCGCTCGGCGATCAGTTCCATCTCTTCCAGCTTGCGCAAGCTGCGCAGCCGCATGTTGAGGATGGCCTCGGCCTGAACCTCGGTCAGCTCACCCTCACCCGGCGGGGGCGAGACGTAATCCTTTTCCGAGGTGGCGCGGACATGGGTCTTGCCCCAGTCTTCGGCCATCAGGGCGCGTTTGGGGTCGGCGTCATAGCGGATGATGTCGATGACGCGATCCAGATTCAGGAAGGTGATGATGAACCCTTCCA
>JALQYS010000482.1 GCA_023254015.1 Paracoccaceae bacterium | reverse complement strand
GGCGGGGGGCTGGAGTTTGCCCTGTCGGCCGACATCATCCTGTGTTCATCGAACGCCACCTTCGCGCTGCCCGAAATCCGTTCGGGCACGGTGGCCGATGCGGCCAGCATCAAGCTGCCCAAGCGTATCCCCTATCACGTCGCCATGGACCTCCTTCTAACCGGGCGTTGGTTTGACGCCGAAGAGGCCTATCGCTGGGGTCTCATCAAAGAGGTTTGCGCGCCCGAGGATCTGATGGCCAAAACATGGGAGTTGGCACGGCTGTTGGAATCCGGCCCGCCTCTGGTTTACGCCGCGATCAAGGAAGTGGTGCGCGAGGCGGAAAACATGCGCTTCCAGGATGCGCTGAACCGCATCACCAAGCGGCAGATGCCGACGGTGGACAAGTTGTACTCTTCCGAGGATCAGTTGGAAGGCGCCCGCGCCTTTGCCGAAAAGCGCGATCCGGTCTGGAAGGGGCGCTAGGCGGGGCCGGGCAGCTATCACGAAGATCAACGGGCCATGTCTGTCCCGCGATTTGCCGCCTGTTTTGAACTTTCGCAGTTCACCGCGCCAGCCCAGACCCCAGACCATGGTGCCGCAGATCATCCGCGGCACTTGGAAACATGGCCCATGTCAATGCACTGCGGGATTGGCCTGACAGTGCTGAAAAGGCCTTTTGGCCGGTTGCCGGCCTTGCCCGCGACAATGGCAGCCATCTTGCCCCGGTTGCGGGGGCAGCCCGAACCTGCCGCGGGGAAATGGCGAAGCCGTGTGGCGCTGTTGTTCGGGGCGCAAGCCCTGTTTGGGTGGACCTGACTTCGCACGATCACCGGAGGCAATCGGTGCAGTCCAAAGCGCGCGTCACTAGTTTGCGACATAAAAAGTCGCCTTCAGCCAAGGGTAAGCGCCCGCCAACAGCTATCCCTGATCCGCTGACAGCGGAGGCACTCCATGCAGGCTACAGACTACATCATCGTTGGCGCGGGCAGCGCGGGTTGTGTGCTGGCCAGCCGGTTGACCGAGAGCGGAAAGCACCGCGTCACGCTGATCGAAGCGGGGGGCAGCGACACGGCGCTGAGCCTCTCCAACTTCTTCATCCATCTGCCTTTGGGCTATGGCAAGCTGTTCTACAATCCCTCCGTCAACTGGATGTATGCCACCGAGCCGGACCCTGGCCTGAACGGTCAGCGTGACCACTGGCCGCGCGGCAAGGTTCTGGGCGGGTCGTCCAGCATCAACGCCATGGTCTGGATTCGCGGACACAAGGCCGATTATGACGAATGGGGCGCGGAGAACCCGGGCTGGGGCTGGGACGAGGTCAACGCGGCCTATCGCGCGATCGAGGACAACGAGGCGGGGGCCGATGCCTTTCGGGGGCAGGGCGGGCCGCTGTTCATCTCGGCCAACCGAACGGGGCTGCATTGGCTGGTCGATGACTATATCCGGGCCTGCGGTCAGGCGGGGTTGCCCTATAACCCCGATTTCAACGGGGAACATCAGGAAGGTGCCGGGCATTACCAGATGACGATCCGCAAGGCGCGGCGCAATTCCACGGCGCGCGCCTTTCTGCGTCCGGCCATGAAGCGCGGGAACCTGCAGGTGGTGACACGCGCGCAGGTCACGCGGGTGCTGATGGAGGGGCGCCGGGCGGTCGGGGTCGAATATCTGAAGGACGGGCAGCGCCACGAACTGCGCTGCAGGGCCGAGGTGATCCTGTCCGGGGGCGCGGTGAACTCGCCGCAACTGTTGGAGTTGTCGGGCATCGGAAATGGCGCGCATCTGCAGGGGCTTGGCATTCCGGTCGTGCTGGACAACCCCAATGTGGGCGAGCATCTGAGTGACCATCAGGGCATCAACTATACCTTCCGGATGAAGGTCCCGACCTACAACGACATGCTGCGCCCCTGGTGGGGCAAGCTGTTGGTCGGTCTGCAATATGTCCTGACCGGCGGCGGGCCGCTGTCGAAATCGATCAACCATGGAGGCGGGTTCTTCCGTACGCGGGCCGATCTGGCCCGGCCCAACATGCAGCTGTATTTTCAGGCGTTTTCCACCCTGCTGCCAAAGGCCGGCGAACGGCCCCTGCTGACGCCCGATCCCTTTCCCGGCCTGTCGATCGGCCTGTCAAACTGCCGGCCCACCTCGCGCGGGTCGATCCATATCCGCAGCGCCGATCCGCTGGCGCATCCGAAGATCGTGGCCAATGTCTTTGCCACCGACCATGACGTGCAGGAGATGCTGGAGGCGGTGAAATACCTGCGCCATATCGCGGCGCAGCCGGCGCTGGCGGGCCTGATCGCCGAAGAACTGCGCCCCGGACCGGCGGTGCAGTCTGACGCTGACCTGATCCATGATTTCCGCCAGCGCTCGGGCACGGTCTATCACCATTCCTGCACGGCGCGGATGGGGCGCGATCCGGCCGGTTCGGTGGTTGATGCCCGCTGCCGGGTGCATGGCGTCGCGGGGTTGCGGGTGATCGACGCCAGCGCCTTTCCGAACCTGATCGCCGGGAACACCAACGCGCCTTCGATCCTGATGGGATGGAAAGGGGCCGAAAAGGTGCTGGAGGACGCCCGATAGAGAGGGCCGCCTTGGGGGGCATCGAGCCCCCGCGCGGCGGCGTTGCCACGGCGAAATCGCGGAACGGAACGCTGGGGGAGGGGGTGTTGCCTCCGGCGGGAGTATTTGGGGAAGGGCAGGTCCGGGGGGCCTTGCCCTGCGGGGAGGCTGGTCCCCTTGCCCTATTCGCCGCGGGGGAAGCGTTTGTTTTCTTCCAGCACGTTCAGGTCCATATGGTTGCGCATGTAACGTTCCGAGGCAAGTTTCAGCGGCTGGTAGTCCCAGGGGAAGTAGCTGCCGTTGCGCAGGGCCTCGTAGACCACCCAGCGGCGGGCCTGGGATTGGCGGACCTCGGCGTCATAGGCGGCCATGTCCCAGCGGGCCTGCGCCATGGCGCGGAAATGGGCCAGCACCTCGGCCGCGCGGGGGTCTTGGGCGAGGTTTTCGGTTTCCTCCGGGTCATTGGCCAGATCAAAGAGCAGGTCGGGATCGGCGGGGCAGTGGATGTACTTCCAGGCCCCCTGCCGCAGGCAGACCATGGGGGTGATTGTGCCTTCGGCGGCGTATTCCATGGCGACGGGGCTGGTTCGGACGGCCCCGCTGGCAAGGGGCACAAGGCTTTCACCATCGGTCCAGGGCATGACCTCGTCCATCGAGATGCCGGCCAGATCGCAGAGCGTGGGGGTCAGGTCGATGGTGGAGACCGGGGTGTCGATGCGTTTGGGTTGGAGATCCGGGGCCGAGATCATCAGCGGCACGCGGGCGGCGCCTTCGAAGAAGTTCATCTTGAACCACAGGCCCTTGCGGCCCAGCATCTCGCCATGGTCGGAGACGAAAACCACGATGGCATCCTGGCGGCTGGCCTCGAGCACCGCGAAAATCTCGCCGATCTTGTCGTCGACATAGGAGATATTGGCGAAATAGCCCTGCCGGGCGCGGCGGATATGGTCGGGCTGCACGTCCAGCCCGCGCCAGTCGCAGGCGTCCATCAGGCGCTGCGAATGGGGGTCCATGTCGTCATAGGCCAGCGCGGGGGGCGGTTCCAGTTCGGGGATGCCTTCGTAAAGATCCCAGTATTTGCGCCGGGCGACGAAGGGGTCATGCGGGTGGGTGAAGCTGGCCGTCAGGCACCAGGGTCGTGGATCAAGGCCACGCGACAGGTCATACAGTTTCTGCACCGCCTGATGGCAGACGTCGTC
>JALQYS010000468.1 GCA_023254015.1 Paracoccaceae bacterium | reverse complement strand
GCGCGCGGTCGGCCCTGGTCCTGCCCTTTCGCGACCTGGGGCTGATCGTCGTCGATGAAGAACACGACACCAGTTACAAGCAGGAGGACGGCGTTCTTTACAATGCCCGCGATATGGCCGTCTTGCGCGCCAGCATCGTCGGCTGCCCCATCGTTCTGGCCTCGGCCACGCCTTGCCTTGAAACCTGGGCCAATGTGGAGGCGGGGAAATACGGCCGCATCGACCTTGGGTCGCGCTTTGGCGTGGCGGAACTGCCGCAGATGAAGGCCATCGACATGCGGGGCGAAAAGCTGGCCTCCGACCGCTGGATTTCGGCCAAACTGGCCGCCGAGGTCGAGGCGCGGGTGGCCAAGGGAGAGCAGTCGCTCTTGTTCCTGAACCGCCGCGGCTATGCGCCGATCACCTTGTGCCGGGCTTGCGGGCATCAGGTGGGCTGTGACGATTGCGACGCGCGGATGGTCGAACACCGCTTTCAAAAGCGTCTGGTCTGCCATCAGTGCGGCGCGACCAAGCCCGTGCCGGTGGCCTGTCCGGCCTGCGGGGTCGAGGGGCGGATGGCGGCCGTGGGTCCGGGGGTGGAACGGCTGGCCGAAGAGGTGATCGAACGCTTTCCGGGCGCCCGGCTTGCCGTCTTGTCGTCCGACCTGTTCGGCTCGGCCCGGGCCTTGAAAGAGGCGGTGGTCAACATTGCCGAGGGCGGGGCCGACATCATCATCGGCACGCAGATCGTGGCCAAGGGGCACAACTTTCCGCTCTTGACGCTGGTGGGCGTGATCGACGCCGATCTTGGTCTGCAGGGCAGCGACCTGCGAGCGGCAGAGCGGACCTTTCAACTGATGCGGCAGGTCGCGGGCCGGGCCGGGCGGGCCGAGCGCCCCGGCGAGGCCTGGCTGCAGACCCACCAGCCGGAACATCCGGTGATCCGGGCGATTCTGGGCGGCGACGAAGAGGCCTTCTGGCGGGCCGAGGCGGCCGAGCGCCGCGCGGCGGGCGTGCCGCCCTATGGGCGCATGGCGGGGATCATCCTGTCTTCGCCGGATGTGGCGCAGGTGTTCGATTTCGGGCTGGACCTGGCCCGCCGGGACGAACCGCTGCGGCGGATCGGGGCGCAGGTCTTTGGCCCGGCCCCCGCGCCGATTGCCCGGGTGCGCGGGCGCCATCGGGTGCGGCTTCTGGTCAAGGCGGAAAAGGGCGTGCCCTTGCAGGCGGCGCTGGCCGAATGGGTGGGGCAGCTGAAACTGCCCGCCAATTTGCGTCTGGCCATCGATATTGACCCGCAGAGTTTCTACTGACGCGCGTCAAACCTCGACGAGAAGACGAAGTCGCCCGAGGAGAGGCCGATTTCTGGTGCAGAAATCGGGGCGGAGTTTGTATCAAACTCCGGCGCTGCACTGCCGCGCAAATTTCTTGCAAGAAATTTGCCAAAATCCTTCGAAGGATTTTGGTTTGCCCCTATATCTGCCGTCATCAAGGAGACGCAAAAATGTTCTTTGTCGACCGCAAGAAGATGGACATGGTCCGCCCTGAAAATGCCCTTCCCGGCCGGGCCGAGCCGATGCCGATCACCGAGCCGCATTTTCTGTCCGGCCTCGATCTGAAATCCCCGGTGCCTGCGGGCATGGCCGAGGCGATGTTCGGCATGGGCTGTTTCTGGGGGGTGGAGCGCAAGTTCTGGCAGACCCCCGGCGTCTGGCTGACCATGGTCGGCTATGCCGGCGGATATACCCCGAACCCGACCTACAAGGAAACCTGCACCCAGTTGACCGGCCATAACGAGGTGGTCCGGGTGATCTACGACCCGGCGGTCACCTCCTACGAGGCGCTGCTGAAACTCTTCTGGGAAAACCATGATCCCACGCAGGGCATGCGGCAGGGCAATGACATCGGCTCGACCTATCGGTCGGGGATCTACACCTACACCCCCGAACAGGAGGCAGCCGCCATCGCCTCGAAGGCCGCATATGCCGACCGGCTGCGCGCGGCGGGATATGGCGCGATCACCACGGAAATCCTGCCCGCGCCGGTGTTCTATTATGCCGAGGATTCCCACCAGCAATACCTTGCCAAGAACCCGCAGGGCTATTGCGGTCTTGGCGGCACCGGCGTGAGCTGTCCGATCGGGCTGAATGCTTGACCCTTTGCGGCCAAGGGCCTAAGCCCCGGGGCATCCCAACTCCGGAGGCCCCCGATGCCCTTGTTCATTGCCGAGACCACGCTGGAAGGTGACGAGGCGGCGTTTGCCCTTGCCGAGGCGCTGGAGCGGATGCAGCCCCCGGCCCTGACGGCCGATTGCTATGACGTCGAGGGGATGGCGGATCTGGTGAAGGTCGCCGCATCCTTTTCGCTGCCGCCGAACGAGGTGATGCTGGCGGTTCTGGCCGAGGCCTTTGGCGCGGCGGCTTGTGAAGTGTCGACGGTATCGCAGAACACCTGGTCGGCGCTGACCACCCTGCCGGGCGAAGGCCCGGCCCGGGCGCTGGCCGCCCAGCTTGAAGGGATGGAGCCCGCGCCCTATGGCGTGGGCGCTTTCGAGATCGAGGACGGCTCGGGCCTGTGGGAAGTGGGCGCCTATTTCCAGCAGACCCCTGACGCGGCCGCGCTCAATGCGCTGGCGGCGGCGGCCGGGGCAAAGCCCTTTGTCCTGTCGGAAGTGCCCGACGTCGATTGGGTGGCCCATGTCCGCCGCGAACTGGCCCCGGTCGAGGCCGGGCGGTTCTTCGTCTATGGCAGCCATGATGCCGACAAGGTTCCCACCGACCCCGCCCGCGTGCCCTTGCAGATCGAGGCGACGGTGGCCTTTGGCACCGGCCACCACGGCACGACGCTGGGCTGCCTGCGCGCCTTTGACCGGCTGTTGGCCGAGGGTCTGGCCCCCGCAAAGGTGGCCGACATCGGCGCAGGCACCGCCGTTCTGGCCATTGCCGCCGCTGCCGTTCTGCCCAAGGCGCTGGTGATCGCCAGTGATATCGACGAGGTCGCGGTGGACGTGGCCGAGGCCAATGTGGCGATCAACGGGCTGGACGGCCGGATCGAATGTCTGGAGGCCGCGGGCTTTGCCCATCCGCGCCTGCATGAGGCCAGCCCCTTTGACCTGATCTTCGCCAATATCCTGAAAGGCCCGCTGATCGAGCTGGCCCCCGACATGGCGCAGCATTGCGCGCCGGGCGGGCTGGTCATCCTGTCAGGCCTTCTGGCGGTGCAGGCCGAGGCGGTGACGGCGGCCTATGTCGCCAACGGCTTTACCCCTGTCAGCCGCGAGGACCTTGGGGAATGGTCGGCATTGGTGCTGAAACG
Source organism: Paracoccaceae bacterium (assembly GCA_023254015.1). Taxonomy (GTDB): domain Bacteria; phylum Pseudomonadota; class Alphaproteobacteria; order Rhodobacterales; family Rhodobacteraceae; genus Tabrizicola_A. The sequence goes on along the minus strand of JALQYS010000468.1, from coordinate 2,611 downwards.
GAACTGATCTGTTTCGGGCAAATCCAAGGCCCTGCCGGGGGCTTTGCCCCGATTTTGCCACAATTCGACCGCATCACGATCCCTGTGGTGCGGGGCCTGAACTGTGGAGCGGGCAAGATGTATGATCCGAACTTGGCGGATTTCTACCGCCGGGTGGCACAGTATGAAACCTCCCAGGCGCGGGGCTTTGGCCATGAGGCCCCTGGCACCCTTGGCCGGTCTGTCACCCATGGCCTGCGCAAGGCGCGGCGGCGTCCAAAGGTCATGCCACTGATATTTGTCACCGTCGCGGCGATCGGGCTCAAGGCAGTGATGCTGCATCACGTCGGCGACGCTGTGTATCAAGACCGTGTTGCGCGGCTTCAGGCGGGGCAGGGGTTTGACCGGTTGGGCGGCTGGTTCATGCAGGTTGACCCTGTCACCGCCTATCTTGCCGATCAGTTGGCGACAATCAACCCGGGCTGAGGGGGGCCCAGTCGGCTCCGGGGCGCTGCAGATAGCAAAAGGCCGCCGCCCGATCCTTCGGGAGACGGCCTGAGGCTATTTCTTGCGGCTGGTCGATTAACGACCGATGGCTTCGATGTCACCGCGGCACAGACCGATATCGTCCAGCTCGCGGTCCGACAGTTTGGTCAGCGCCTTGCGGGTGACGCGGGCGTCATTCCAAGCGGCAAAGCCAGCGACCTTGTCGTTCAGGAGTTGCACGAAGCGGAAAATGGCGATGGCACCGAACGGCGCCGCGCGGGACGTCTCATAGGCGGCCATGGCGGGTATCCTTTCACAAACTGCTCAGTTGGAAGGCGCTCTGTCGCCTTCGATGACGGGTAAATAGTCATGCTGCAGATGCGAAGCAATGGGCAGGCAGGCATGGCCGCAATGCGCGCCGTGCATGGCTTTCTGCCCTGATTTTGCCATATTTGTCCGTATTCGGCGACATATGCCGTCGGAAATGTCGCAAGTTGGCGCTGGGCCGTCGTCTTTCTGCGCTTGCATAACAAGCCTGTGACAGCCTGCCAAGGCTGCAATTCATCTTGGCGGATGTTCTCTTTTCGTGCTAATTGGCGAAAAACAGGACAAACGGGGGCGGGCATGCGGGTTTTGGGGATCGACCCGGGGCTGCGAAACCTTGGCTGGGGGGTGATCGATGTCGTGGGGGCGCGAATCTCTCATGTGGCCAATGGCATCTGCCATTCGGCGCCCGGTGAGGGGGAGGGCGATCTTGCCCAGCGACTGGTCGCGCTGCACAGCCTGTTGACCGAAGTGCTGCGCACCCATGCCCCCGATGCCGCCGCCGTGGAACATACCTTTGTCAACAAGGACGCGGTGGCGACGCTGAAACTGGGGCAGGCGCGGGGGATTGCCCTGCTGGTGCCGGCGCAGTTTGGCCTGACCGTGGGGGAATATGCGCCGAATGCGGTGAAAAAGGCGATCGTCGGCGTGGGCCATGCCGCCAAGGATCAGGTGGATCACATGGTGCGCCTGCACCTGCCGGGGGTCAAGATCGCCGGCCCGGACGCAGCGGATGCGCTGGCGATTGCGATCTGCCATGCCCATCACCTGCAAAGCGCGGGCCGGTTGCAGGCGGCATTGAAAAGGGCGGCAGGATGATCGGCAAAATCTCGGGACGGCTGGACTGGCGCGGCGGCGACACCGTTCTGATCGACGTGCGCGGCGTGGGCTATGTCGTCCATGTCTCGGACCGCACCCTTGCCGCCCTGCCGGGTCTGGGGGAGGCCGTCAGCCTTTATACCGAGCTTCTGGTGCGCGAGGATCTTTTGCAGCTTTTCGGATTTCCGACCATGCTGGAGAAGGAATGGCACAAGCTTCTGATGACGGTGCAGGGCGTGGGGGCCAAGGCCTCGATGGCCATTCTGGGCACGCTGGGGGCCGAAGGTGTGGGTCGGGCGATCACGCTGGGCGACCAGCGCGCCATTCAGGCCGCCCCCGGGGTGGGGCCGAAACTTGCGCAGCGGATCATTCTGGAGCTGAAATCCAAGGCCGGCTCGGTGATGGCCATGGGGGCCAGCCTCTCGGTCACGGCCGAGGTCGATGACAGTGTGATCGAACCTCTGGCCCCCGCACCGGCGAAAAAATCCGCCAAGGCCCCGGCGCTGCAGGCCGGGGCCACGCGCGCGGCCTTTGCGGCGGATGCGCTCTCGGCGCTGATGAACCTTGGCTATGGTCAGGGCGATGCGGCGCAGGCGGTGGCCACGGTGGCGGGCGAAAATCCGCAGGCCGATACCGCGGCGCTGATCCGCGCGGCCCTGAAACTTCTGGCCCCGAAGGCATAAGCGATGACCTCAGACCCGACCCTTCGCCCCGAGAAACTGCCCGAGGATTCCGACCGCGCGCTGCGCCCGCAAGGTCTGGAGGAGTTCGTGGGCCAGGCCGAGGCCCGGGCCAACCTGCGCGTCTTTATCGAAAGCGCCAAGGTGCGTGCCGAGGCGATGGATCACACGCTGTTCCACGGGCCCCCCGGTCTGGGCAAGACGACCTTGGCGCAGATCATGGCGCGCGAGCTGGGGGTGGGGTTCCGCATGACCTCGGGGCCGGTTCTGGCCAAGCCCGGCGATCTGGCGGCGATCCTGACCAATCTTGAACCGCGCGATGT
>JALQYS010000465.1 GCA_023254015.1 Paracoccaceae bacterium | reverse complement strand
GTGGTGGCCTCGACCGGCTATGTGATTGGCCGCAATGGCATATCCCTGCAATGGGGGGCATCCGAGGTGGACAGTTTGGGTCAGGATCACCCGCTTACCATCACCGGCCCTGTGACCCGATCCGGCACCCCGACCCGCGCGGTCAAGACCCAAGGCACCAACTGCTCCTTCCGCCGCGATGCCCTGCTGTCCATCGGCGGGTTTGATCCGGCCTACCGCTTTTTTCTGGACGAGGCCGATGTGAACTTGCGTCTGGCCAGAATGGGCCTGACCGCGATTGATCCCTTGGCACTGGTCCACCACGGCTTTGCCGCAAGCGACCGCCGCCGCGCCGACCGCGTGCCGACCAGCCTGCACGAAATCGGCGCCTCGACCGCCGTTTTCCTGCGCCGCCATGCAGGCGATGCCGATTTGGACCGCGAATGGGCACGCTTGCACAGCCATCAATCGGCCCGAGTTGCGGCCCACCGCGCTGCGCGCCGCATCACCGCGACCGAGGCCGAGGCGTTGCTGGCCACCCTGCGCGACGGCTGGGCAGACGGGCAGCGCCGCCCCTTGCCCGAACTTGGCCCGCTACCCGTGCCCGATACAACCTTCCTGCCGCTTCCCGACACCGGTTTCCGCGCAGGCACGGTCATCGCGGGCCGCAGCTGGCAAAAACCGCGCCTGATGGCGAAGGCGCGCAAAGCCGTTGCGGCGGGGAAGATTGCCACCGTGATCTGCCTGTCGCCCACCATCCGAGCGCATCGGATCAGCTTTGACCCCGCTGGCATCTGGCTGCAACAGGGCGGCATCTTTGGACGCACGGACCGGGCAGGCCCGCGCTTTCGTCTGAGCGGTTTTGCCGCCCGCGTTGCCGAAGAAACCGCCCGCTTGGCAGGCATCCGCCCAACTTGACGCCACCTACCCGTTTGCGCCGCGAAATCAGCCGCTTTGCCACCGCCTGACAGTTGAAATCTTGGAAAAGATCGGCCACAAGCCCGATCCGTAAAGGTTCTGACAGATTGATCTGTTAAGAATTGACGAGTAGGTTGTTACCTGTGTCCAAAAGATAGTTGGACCAAAATTCAGAGTGGAAAGCATGAAACCCAAGAAGGTCACGAAGGCCGTGTTTCCCGTTGCTGGCATGGGAACCCGTTTTCTTCCCGCCACCAAGTCGATCCCGAAAGAGATCATGACGCTGGTTGACCGCCCGCTGATCCAATACGCGATTGACGAGGCGCGGGCGGCCGGGATCAAGGAGTTCATCTTTGTCACCTCGCGCGGGAAATCCGCGCTTGAGGATTATTTCGACCACGCGCCGGAACTGGAAAGCGAGCTGCGCAAGAAGGGCAAGACCGACCTTCTTGAGGTGCTGAAGGAAACCAACATGGATTCCGGGGCGATTGCCTATGTGCGGCAGAACCGCCCGATGGGGCTGGGCCATGCCGTCTGGTGCGCCCGCCGTCTGATCGGGGATGAGCCTTTCGCCGTGCTCTTGCCTGATGACGTGATCGCCGCAGAAAAGCCCTGCCTGCAGCAGATGATGGAAGCCTACGAGCAGACCGGCGGCAATATCGTGGCCGCGATGGAAGTGCCGCCGGCCAAGGCCTCGGCCTATGGCGTGCTGGACATTGCCGAGGACATGGGCGCGATCGTCAAGGCCAGGGGCATGGTGGAAAAGCCCAAAGCCGAAGAGGCGCCGTCGAACCTGGCGGTGATCGGCCGTTACATCCTGAAGCCGAAAGTGCTGGCGAACCTGAACAAGCTGAAGCAGGGCGCGGGTGGCGAGATCCAGCTCACCGACGCCATCGCCGAAGAGACCAAGGCCGGCGATGTCTACGGCTATCGCTTCCGCGGCCAGCGTTATGATTGCGGCTCGAAGGCGGGGTTCCTGCAGGCCACCGTGGCCTTTGGTCTGGCCCGCCCCGATCTGCGCGACGAATTCGGCGCCTATCTGCACGACCTGATGTCGCTGCAAAAGGCCGCGCA
>JALQYS010000462.1 GCA_023254015.1 Paracoccaceae bacterium | reverse complement strand
CACCACGCTTGAGGCCAGCGGCGCGATCGGCGGTTTCGAGCGCGAGATCGGTGATGAGGTCTGCGCGCGGGCCCGGCTGGTCTGCCAGTGGCGCAACGTGCGATTCGACCGGCTGGTTCCGGGCGTCCTGTCGGGCGAGTTCGACGTGATCCTGGGCGGCCTTGCCGTCACGCCCGAACGCATGGCCCTGCTGGACTTTACGCTGTCCTACACCGACAGCACGGGAGTCGACAAACTTTATGGCCGCAGCGGCGCGCCGGGTCCGGCACAGGCGCGGGTGGCGGTGCAATCCGGCACGATCCAGCAAAGCCATGCCTTGGCCCAGGGCTGGACCGTCACCGCCTATGGTGCCCCGACAGATGTGGTGGCGGCCGTTCTGGCCGGCAAGGCCGATCTTGCCTTCGGCGCCTTTGATGCCGAAGTGGCGCCCCACCCTGACCTTCTGCCGCTTTATGAGGAAGAAGTGCCGGACATGGGCACCGCGATGGCCGTCTGCCGCGGCAATGATGCGCTTTTGACCCAGCTGAACGCCGCGCTTGAGGCCATGGCGAGGGACGGCACCATTGACGAGATCACAGCCCGGTGGCTTTAGTCTGCCATGGGGCCCAGAAAACCAAGAACCCAGATCAACCAACCCAACGGGGAATGACCATGAAGAAACTGCTTCTTGCCACCGCACTTGCCGGACTTGCCGGCACCGCTTTTGCTCAGGACGTCGTGCGTCTGGGCACCGAGGGCGCCTACCCTCCCTACAACTTCATCAATGACGCCGGCGAAGTCGCCGGGTTCGAGCGCGAGCTGGGCGACGAGCTGTGCAAGCGCGCCGGCCTGACCTGCGAGTGGGTGACCAACGCCTGGGATTCGATCATCCCGAACCTGCAGTCGGGCAACTACGACCTGATCATTGCCGGCATGTCGATCACTGACGAGCGTGAGGAAGTTGTCGACTTTGCCCAAGGCTACCTGCCGCCCACCGTCTCGTCCTATCTGGCCGCCAGCCCCGATGTCGACCTGATGTCGGGCCCGGTCGCCGCGCAGACCGGCACCATTCAGGCGGCCTATGTCGCCGAACAGGGCATGACGCTGGTCGAATATGCCACCCCGGAAGAAACCGTTGCCGCCGTCAAGAACGGCGAAGCCGTGGCCGTGTTTGCAGACAAGGATTACCTCGTGCCGATGGCGGCCGAATCGGGTGGCGCGCTGGTGCTTCTCGACAAGGACACCCCGCTCGGCCATGGCGTGGGTCTGGCCTTCCGCGACAGCGACGATGCGCTGCGTGAAAAGTTCGATGCCGCCATCAAGTCGATGAAATGCGACGGCACGCTGGACGCCATGATCGTCAAGCCCGAATACTTCGGCCCCGAGGCCGTGGTCTGGGGTGACGCGGGCAAGGAAGGCTGCTGAGCCTGAGACCGCAGGCCGGGGCCACAGCGCCCCGGCCTCATGCGAGTTTTCGTCGAAAACTCGGTTCTGACCGGATTTTCGACGAAAATCCGCGCCCTTCCGCGCGAGCCGCGCCTGCAAGGACATGCCGATGTTTGCATTCTGCGCCGATCCCAAGGCGATCGAGGGTCTGAGCTGGCTGACCTGCTATCTCACCTCGTCGAAGCATCTTGATTTCTACTGGTCCTTCGCGACCGTGCTGTTGCTTCTGGTCATCACCGCGCCTGCGGCGCTGGCCTTTGGCTTTGGCGGGGCGACGGCGGCCCGCTCGCCCCTGCTGCCGGCGCGGGCCTTTGGCAAGACCTACATCGCCATGGTGCGCGGGGTGCCCGATATCGTTTTCTTCATGTTCTTCGTGATCGCCCTGGATCAGGGCATCGAATTCCTGAAAAGCCTGGCGGTCTGTGCCGATCATGCCTGGCCCTGGCAAGGCCTGGAGTTCCGGGTTTGCAAGGAGGCAAAGGTGCCGCTGGCCACCTCGGATGCCTTCTGGCACGACGCCTATGGCTTTACCCTGGCCGTCGTCACCTTCGCCCTGGTCTTTGGCGCCTTCGTCGCCAATGTGCTTTACGGTGCCATGCAGGCCGTGCCGCGGGCGCAGCTAGAAACCGCCGAGGCCTATGGCATGAGCCATGGTCAGGTGTTCTGGCGCATCCTTGTGCCGCAGATGTGGATCTATGCCCTGCCGGGCCTTGGCAATCTGTGGATGATCCTCATCAAGGCCACGCCGCTTCTGTTCCTCCTTGGGGTCGAGGACATCGTCTATTACGCCCGCGAGCTGGGCGGATCGAAAACCCAGGCCTATGAATACCCCCATCCCGACTGGCGGCTTTGGTATTTCCTTGCGCTGCTGTGCTTCTACCTTCTGATGACGAAGACCTCCGAGGGGGTTCTGAAACGGCTGTCGGCCCGGCTGTCCAAGGGGCAGGCCACCGCCGCCGGCGAAGCCATGCGAAAGGCCGCAGCATGACCATGACCTGCTGGGAAACCGTTCAGGCCTATGCCTTCCGTTCGCTGGGCTATGGCGAAAACCTTTTGCCCAAAACCGATTTCACCCTGTGCCAGCAGTTCACGCTGATCGGCTCGGGCATGATCTGGAACATCTATTTCGGCGCGCTTGCGCTGCTCTTTGGCTTTTTTTTCGCCAATGCGCTGGCGCTGGCCAAGGCGGCCCATTCCCCTTGGGCACGCAAGCCTGCCGAATGGTTCATCTTCGTCTTTCGTGGCTCGCCGCTCTTCATCCAGTTCTTCATCGCCTATGAAACGCTGGTGCTTTTGCCCCGCGCGGGTGTCGAGGTGTTTGGCATGACAGTGGCAACAAGCTGGATGACCAAGGCCTGGGCGGGCGCGCTGTTCGTCCTCTTCCTGAATACGGCCGCCTACGCCGCCGAAATCTTCTACGGCGCGCTGCAGTCGATCCCGAAGGGCGATCTGGAGGCCGCAGAGGCCTATGGCATCACCGGCTGGCAGAAGTTCCGCCGAATCCAGTGGCCCACGATGCTGCGGCTGGGCTGGCCGGCCTATACGAACGAGGCGATCTTCCTCTTCCACGCCACGACACTGGTGTTCTTTGCCAGCTTCCCCGCCTTCCGGCAGATGGGCGATGCACTCTATTACGCCAACTATTTCGCCGACAAGACCTTCAACCCCTTCATCCCCTACCCGATCGTCGGCTTCTATTTCATCCTTCTGACGCTTTTCGTCACCTGGACCTTCGGTCTGGTGAACCGCAGGCTGAACCGCCACCTGCCGCAGAATCTGAAAAGCAGAATTCGCTTGCGTCCGAACCTGATCCGGTAGTAGCCTGAATTTGATCAAATTGAGGCAGGGCCGCGATGGCCCCCTCGCGTTGGTTGAAAACAGGGAAAGGATCAAGGGCATGATCCGGTAACCTGCTTGTCGGTCCATTGGGGCCGGACGCGGGGGATCGTGGCCCTCACCTCGAACGCAAATGATGAAAGACTGGCTGAGAAAGCACCCCGACGTCCGCACCATCCGGGTTGCGGCGGCGGATCTGAACGGGCAAGCCCGGGGCAAACGTGTGCCCGCGCGCTTTGCCGACAAGGTCGTGAAGGAAGGAACACGCTTCCCCTTCTCGGTCCTGAACCTGGACATCTGGGGCGAGGACATCGACGACAGTCCGCTGGTGTTCGAACAGGGCGACCAGGATGGCGTGTTGAAGCCCACCGAGCGCGGCTTCATGCCGATGCCCTGGCTCGAGGCGCCGACGGCGCTGTTGCCGATCTGGATGTTCCGCGAGAACGGCACGCCCTACGAGGGCGATCCGCGCCACGCCCTGCGCGCGGTGGTCGAC
>JALQYS010000416.1 GCA_023254015.1 Paracoccaceae bacterium | reverse complement strand
CGCGAGTGGGTGATGTATCTGCAGCCGGGCGTCGATCCCGGCCTGCTGGCCCGGCTCGGGCTGCCGCTGGCCGGTCTGGCCATGGTGACGGCGATTGTCTCGGTGCTGACGGGCATTCCGGTGCGCAAGGACATCGCCATGACCGGCGAGGTGACGCTGCGCGGCAACGCCAGCGCGATCGGTGGCTTGAAGGAAAAGCTGCTCGCCGCGCTGCGAGGCGGGATCAAGACCGTGTTCATCCCCGAGGAAAACGCCAAGGATCTGGCGGAAATCCCCGAGAACGTGAAGGAAGGCTTGAAGATCATCCCGGTCACCCATGTGCGCGAGGTGCTGGCACAGGCGCTTGTGCGGCAGCCCGAGCCGGTGGATTGGGACGAAGCGGCCGAAGAGGCGGCTGCGGCGGCGAGCAAGGCCGCGGCTGACCTTGGCGCGGGCCAGACGGCACATTGATCTGACGGAACAGTACGAGGGGGCGCGGGAAAGAGATTTTCCGCGCCCTTTTTGTTGTCGCGTTGCGAAATCGCGGCGCCCTTGTTTCCAAAATATGGACAATTTGCGCGACTCACTGTCATTGTCTGGGGCACACAGGTGGACCATCCACCCCAGAATGAGGATCGCCATGCCCAGCGCCCCGGCCAAGAAACCGACCGCTCCGAAAACCGCCAGAAAGACCCCTGCCAGGGCCGCCGCAAATCCTGCACCCAAGGCCGCCGCGGCAAAGGCTGCAGAGGCCGGGGACAAGCCCGCCAAGATCGCGCCCTCCGAGCCGACCGCCGGTGCAACGCTGCGGCTTGCCGGTCTGGTGGCCCGCGTCGCCCAGGCCACGGGGGCCAAGGGCAAGGACATCAGACCCACGGTCGAGGCCACGTTGAAGGAGCTGGGCAAGTCGCTTGACGTCGGCGAGATGCTGATCCTGCCGCCTCTGGGCAAGCTGCGCATTACCCCTGCCAAGGCCGAGGGTGCGACGGGCCCGATGAAGCTGAAGCTGCGGCGCGGGGCAGGGTTGGGTGCGAAGAAAAAACAGGCAAAAGAAGCCCTTGCAGAGGGCGGCGAAGCCAGCTAAAAGCCCCCTCATCGGGCGATTAGCTCAGCGGTAGAGCGCTTCGTTCACATCGAAGATGTCAGCGGTTCAAATCCGTTATCGCCCACCATGTTTCCGTTTGATCTTCCGCAAGAGGTCAGACACCATTGAGGAAGGTCCGCTCGTCTCCATGGCTGAGCGGACCTTTTCATTTTTCATGCCCGCGCCCTCGGAACTGCGCCGAGAAGCAAGTTGACATCGCCGGCCCTGGTTCTTTCGTCGCCAGTCCTTCAAACAGCCGCGCCAGATGTGCATCGGTCAGCTGGAAAGGGTTGCACATCCGCACCCGTGCCAGTCGGGGTCCTGTGCGCGGCTTTGGACCGGAAGCTATTCGGGCATCTCGCCCAACTTCACTTCTTTCGAAGGCAAGACATTGAGAATTAATGGCCTTTCAGAAACAAGGTCCCGGCCTGCCTTGGGCCGGAAGCCAATGAAGCGGGCGATGGGTTCCGCATTGATCCGGTCGGTTCTGGCGGCTGCAGCGGGGTTTTGCGTAAGGACCTTGACCCGCGCGCGCCGTCTCTGCGGCAGGCCGACGAAGCAGATCCGACAGCCCTTGCGTCTGCGCACGGCAGCCCCTATATGAGGGGTGAGAGGTTGGCGCGGGCAAGTGCCTCGCCAACCCGGTCAGGTCCGGAAGGAAGCAGCCGTAACGAGCCCCACTTGGGTCGTTGTCCAGCCTCTCACCCCACCCCCTCATGGCGCGTTGAAAATCAAAGAGACCCATGGATTTCAAGGCTCTTTGCTAGAACCCTGCTGCAAGCGCGGTCTTGAAGGGGACAGGAAAAATGTCCAGCAAGCCAGGGGCAAGTGGATCGTCCGCATCACGTTCCAGAGGCGTTGCGTGACATCGTTGGTGTTCGGGAGATGGTGAAGAAGGATTTTCCGTCCGATTCCAGCACTCGTGAAAAGTTGGCATCTTGCCCAATGTCTTCTGCCTTGAAGCATGGTGATATGCCCGCTTGGCAGTAATGCCTCGACGTCTTCGGCCGTGCGCGTGGCCTGTTGTTTGATCGAGGAGCGACACGCTGACACGTTCCTGCCCCCTGTGGCGAAAAGCTTGTGCACAGGAGGCATCAGGGCTTCGCAATCTGCAATGGCCTTCAAATGCCCCCAATTGGACTGGGACATCGCACTCAGGCAGCCAGAATGGTTGGTATCTGGGGCATTTGCCCCCGTCAGAACAGCAGCTTGTAGACGTTGCCGTTCGTGTCGGTGGCATTGCCCGAGCCGCTTGCGGTGCCCGAGCCGATGACGAAGGTGCCCTGAACGCGTGTTGCGTCGGCGCAGACGGCGTAGATTTC
>JALQYS010000208.1 GCA_023254015.1 Paracoccaceae bacterium | reverse complement strand
ATCGAGGCTCGCCATATCGATCTCGGCCTCGCCCTCCACCATCATCTGGGCAAGGTAATAGCCCGTCCCGCCCGCAGCGGTGATGCCGAAGCTGAAGCCTTCCGCCAGCCACATGTTGCGCAGGCCGGGGGCCGGGCCGACCAGCGGGTTGCCGTCGGGGGTATAGCAGATCGGGCCGTTGAAATCGTCCTTCAGCCCCACGGTCTCCGAGGACGGAATCCGGTGGATCATCGACATGTATTCCGCCTCGATCCGTTCCAGATCCAGCGGGAAGAGGTCGGCACGGAAGCTGTCGGGCACGGCATATTCGAACCGCGCAGGCGCGCCGTATTCATAGGGGCCAAGGATCCAGCCGCCGCGCTCTTCGCGGACATACCATTTGGCGTCGGCATCGCGCAGAACCGGGTGTTCGGGATGGTTCTTGCGGTATTCCTGCAGCATCGGGTCCGGCTCGGTCACGATGTACTGGTGTTCCACCGGAATCGCCGGGATCTTGATGCCCAGCAGCTTGGCCGTGCGTTGGGCGTGGTTGCCGGTGGCGGTGACCACGTGTTCGGCGTGGATTTCATAGGTCTCTTCGGTGGGCAAGAGCATGCCGCCCTTGTCCTCCATCCGGGTGACGGAAACGATCCACTCCGACCCGGTCCAGCGATAGCCGTTGACCTGGATCTTGCGTTCGATCGTGGCGCCCAGCTGGCGCGCGCCCTTGGCCATGGCCTGCGTCACGTCGGCCGGGTTGATATAGCCGTCCTGCGGGTGGTAAAGCGCGCCCTTCAGATCGTCGGTGCGCACCAGCGGCCAACGCTCCTTGATCTGGGCGGGCGTCAGGAATTCGTGGTAGACGCCTGCGGTTTCGGCCACCGACGAATAGAGCATGTATTCGTCCATGCGCTCTTGCCGCTGCGCCATGCGCAGGTTGCCGACCACGGCGAAGCCGGCGTTCAGGCCGGTTTCCGCCTCGAGCCCCTTGTAGAAATCCACTGAATATTTGTGGATATGGGTCGTGGCGTAGCTCATGTTGAACAGCGGCAAGAGACCCGCGGCATGCCAGGTGGAGCCGGCCGTCAACTCGTCACGTTCCACAAGCATCGTGTCCCAGCCGGCCTTGGCCAGGTGATAGGCAATGCCGTTGCCAACGGCACCGCCGCCGACGACAAGAGCTTTGACATGGGTTTTCATCGGGGGGTCTCCGCATAGGGGATGGGCGTTTTTGCCTGTCTGCCCGAACGGCAGGAATTTTGCCTAGGTCACCCGACAATTGATAGCGAAAAACGACATGGGCGCGGCAGAACGGCATTCACAGGCCGCGCCGGGCGCCCCGGGGGTCAGCTGGAAACCAGCGTTGCCATCAGCGAGGCGCGGGTTTCAGGCCAAACGGCCAGAGCCTGCTGCAGCGCCCTTTCCACATCGTCGAGCGCGCCCAACTTGCAGCCGGTCTCGGCGGCGACCAGGTGGGCCCTGAACCGCACGGCCCCCAACATGGCAGACGAGCCGGAAACCTTGTGAATGTCGCCGCGGAGTGTTTCGATCTGGGCCTGATCCATGGCGGTGGAGAAATCCGTCTTTCGCCAGACTGCAATCTCTGCCTCAACCTCGTCGGTATAGGCGTGAACCGTCCTGTCATAAGCCTTTTCGCCCAGCGTATCGCGCAAATCCGCCAGAAAGATCACATCCACAAGCGGCTCGGACGCGGCTGGGGTGACAGGCTGGGCCTGTGGTGGAATGTCGTCGGGGCCACCATCGGTCACGCGCCGCAACACTTGCCGCAAGGCAAGACGTGAGACCGGCTTGGTCATGATTTCCTGCATTCCTGCGGCATGGAACCGCTCGGTTTCCGTCGGCAAGGCATGGGCGGTCAGGGCGATGATCGGCGTATCAAAACTGCCCTCGCCAGAGGCCCGAATGGCCAGCGTCGCCTCAACCCCATCTTTCCGAGGCATCGAGACGTCCATCAAAATGACATCCCAGCGGCGCGTCGCGGCAAGGCGAATCCCTTCGATGCCGTCTTCGGCCTCCATCACGCTATGGCCGTCACGTTCCAGCATTTCGCGCACCACAAGGCGGTTCACCGGGTTATCCTCGACCACAAGAACCTGAAGGCTCCGCGAAGGTCCGACCGCGTCGTGGACCTGATCCAGCACGGCATCAACCGTCGTGGCCGGATGGCGGGCCGGAGTCAGCAGCGGCAGGCGAACCCAGAACAGGCTGCCCTCGCCCGGGTCGCTTGTCACGCCGACCTCGCCGCCCATCGCCTCGACCCAGCGGCGGACGATGCCAAGGCCAAGGCCGGTGCCCCCTGCCGAACGCGAATAGGAGGCATCAAGCGTCACAAAGTCATCAAAGATGCGGTCCAGATCGGCCTCCTCGATACCGATCCCGGTATCGAAAACCCGAAGCTCGATCTGGCCGGCGTCGTCCATCCGCTCGACCTCGATCATCACCTCGCCGTCGCGGGTGAATTTCAGCGCATTGCCAACAAGGTTCAGCAGGATCTGCCGCAGGCGCAGCGGGTCGCTGTCGATCACCGTGCGCCCATCGTCGGGCAATACCGCGCTCAACCGGTTGCCGGCGGCCTGTGCAACCGGCATCTGGCTGTCAACCACGTCCGTCACCAGATCGGCAATGTCGAAGCTTTGGCTGTTCAACGATGCCTTGCCCGAATCCAGCCGCGCAATGTCGAGAACGTCGTTCACATGGTGCAAGAGCAGGCGGCCCGAGCTTTCCATGATGCGATGGTATTGCTGCTGCCTTTCGGTCAGCGGGGTATCCTTCAGCAACTCCATCGCGCCCAGCATGCCGTTCAGGGGCGTGCGCATCTCGTGGCTCATCACCGCCAGAAGTTCGGCCTTCGCCTTTTCTCCGGCAAGGGCATTGTCGCGCGCGCGATAAAGCTCTTCTTCAGCGGCGACCTGTGCCGAAAGATCGCGCAGGAAGGAAATGAAGATCGATTCGTCGCCTTCCCGGCTGACCGACACCGCAAGTTCGATGGGGAAAACCTCACCCGACTTGCGCAGCGCCTCAAGCCTGACGCGCCCTGCCCCGACAATCTTGTGCCGGCCCGTTTCCCGATAGGCCTTCATGCCCTTTTCGTGCACGTCGCGCAGATGATGCGGCACCAGGAACGGCCCCATGGGCTGGCCCCGCACCTCGGACGCGGCATAGCCGAACATCCCTTCCGCCGCCGCGTTGAACTCAAGGATCCGTCCGTGGGAATCGGCCACGACGATGGCGTCAAGCGAAGTGGCAAACACCGCCTTCACCCTTTCAGCCTGTTCAAGATTTTCGCGCGCCTGCAGCTTGATCGCTTCATTCAGCCGCGCCAGCGTCACGGCAAGAATGGCCATGCCGGCAAAAAGGCCAAGGCTGAGGACCGAAACCAGCATGAGCGTCCAGACGATGCCCTCGCGCGTTTCGTCGGTCACGCGCGCAAAGATGCGGATTCCGGTCAGGCCCATGGTGCTGGCATCGGACCGAAGCGCGCGCACAGCGTCTGCAAAGGCCGGAAAACTGCGGGCAAGTTCGGCATCCGGGCCGTCAATCAGGCCAATATTCGCGTCCAGAAACGCCTTGGCGCGCTGATGACTGGCCGAAAAGGAGGGATCTTGCCGCAGGACCTTGAAGATCGGGCTTCGGTCCATGGTGACCATACGGCTATAGAAGATGTCGAACCGCTGTCGCACCTCGTCCAGTGTCGTATCGCCATTCTGGGCCCCCTCGACGGCGATCAGAAGTTGCAGGTATTCGACCTTGATCTGCGCGATGACCCATTGCACGTTGTCGGTGCTGGCGGTGCTTTGTTCGTTGATCTTGCGGAAGACATCCAGCGACAGAAAGGCGATCCCCGTTGCCGCGGCCAGCAAGGTGAAGACAACCGCCGCGGCGCGCATGTGCCGCCGCAAGCGCAAAACGCTGTCTACTCTGGCTTTCAAGGGTTCCGCATTCCCGCTCAGTTTGCCGCCTCGATCCGGTTCAGTTGCCAGATGCTGCGCGAATAATAGACCTCGGTCTGATAGCTTGGCTCGCTATCGAAAGGATAGATCAGCCAGAGCGGCCCCTTGTCGCGCACCGTCATCGCTGCCCCGTCCATGGCATAGGCAAGAATCGGGCCACCTTCCACGGCATCGGCCACCGGCACCTCGACCATGTAATCGTTGATCGCCGTCATCCGGAGTGTTCTTGCGGTGATGCCCAACGTGTCAACCAGACGTTTCAGGGGCACGCCGGTAAAGGTGTGGACGCCACCGGTCCAGATCGTGCTGGTCGTGATGCTGACCGGCTCCATCGCCTTCAACATCTCAAGATCGAAATTCGCGGCGCCGTCAACATTGGTCTGGCTGATCTGCCCTGTCGCCGAGAGGATCACCTCGCCCTTCGGCAGGGCAAGAACCTGCGCCGATGCCGCCCCCCCCACCAGCAGCACGCAGGCAATCAGGGTCAGGCAGAGACGGGTCTTGTGCATTCTGTCCTCCACGAAAAGGGCAGCCAGTTCCACTCTAGGTTTGACCGCGCCCGGGGTCATCTGTTCTTTTGCCCAGCCTTATCTGCTTTGGAACAGGTTGCAAATCCACCCAAAGGCTCCTTAAACCCTTTGTGACCAAGGCGGGAAGGAAACTGGCAAGGATCGTGGCGGCAGCGACCTAACTACTGGTTGAAGCGTGGGCCACAAATGCAGTTTATGCTATATCCTGTTTCTCCTTGCGTTTGATTCGCAGGCCCGCCAGGGCAGTCATTCTTTAATGCGGTTCATTGACTCCATGCGTGTACTCGTCGCCGATGACCATGATCTTGTACGGGAAGTGCTCGCTGCCTTTCTGGCGGCGGAGGGGCTGTGCGAAGTGGACACCGTCGACTCGCTGGAGGCCGCCCTGGCGGCGGTGGGGCAGACGGGTGTCTATGATCTGGTGCTGCTGGACTACAACATGCCCGGGATGAAGGGGCTTCAGGGCATAGAGGCAATGGCCATGGCCAATGCCGGCAATCCGGTTGCGGTGATTTCAGGCACAGCCTTGCCCGAAATCGCAGAAGAGGCCATTGCTGCCGGGGCGGCAGGGTTCCTGCCCAAGAACCTTGGGTCGAAAAACATGGCCGAGGCGGTTCGCCTGATGCTGGCGGGCGAGATCTACCTGCCGACGCCATTTCTGCAACAAGGGCGCGGCAGGGGGTATCCAACGCTTTCGCCCCGCGAAACGGATGTGCTGAAAGGGATCTGCGACGGCAAGTCCAACAAGGAAATCGCCCGTGAGCATGATCTGCAAGAGGTGACGGTCAAGCTGCATGTCAAGACGATGCGCCAGAAACTGGGCGCGCGGAATCGCACGCATGCGGCCATGATTGCCCGGGAACAGGGGTTGGCCTGATCCGCAGGTCTGGAGCCTGGCCCCGCCTTCCGCGCGGCCTATGTCGCGCCTTTTCCCGAATCCAGGCTGCCCTTGGCCGAAATGTCGAAACCACGGCCCGCCCTCCGGCGCTTGCGCCCGGAACGCCGACGCCCGCAGCGGTCAGCGCTTTGCAGACCCCGTGAAAACGGAAACACCCCCGCCCTTTCGGACGGGGGTGATGATTCAAGCCATCTGGATGATCGGATCTTCAGAACATCCGTGTCACCGCAGAAGGGGCGCCTTTCGGCGCGCCCTTACCAGTCTTCCTTGGCGACGATGCGCGTGGTGACCGGCAGCTTCATGGCTCCCAGACGCAGGGCCTCACGTGCGATGGTTTCGGACACACCGTCCACCTCGAACATGACGCGGCCCGGCTTGACCTTGCAGACCCAACGGTCGGTCGAACCCTTGCCCGAGCCCATCCGGACTTCGATCGGCTTGGCCGAAACCGGCAGGTCCGGGAACACGCGGATCCAGACACGGCCCTGACGTTTCATGTGACGGGTGATCGCGCGGCGGGCCGCTTCGATCTGACGCGCCGAGATCCGCTCCGGCTCGGTCGCCTTGAGGGCGAACGAACCGAAGTTCAGAAGGAAACCGCCCTTGGCTTCGCCGTGGATCCGGCCCTTGAAGGCCTTGCGGAATTTTGTGCGCTTCGGTTGCAGCATTGCTTTTCCTCCTTACGCGCGTTCGCGGTCGCGGCGCGGGCCACGCGGAGCGGGGCCGTCAGCAGCTTCGGCGAGGCGGCGGTCATGGGCTTGCGGATCGTGCTCAAGGATTTCGCCTTTGAAGATCCAGACCTTCACACCAATGATGCCATAGGGCGTCATGGCTTCGGACAGCGCATAGTCGATGTCGGCGCGGAGCGTGTGCAGCGGCACACGGCCTTCGCGGTACCATTCGGTCCGGGCGATTTCAGCACCGCCAAGGCGGCCCGAAACGGTCACACGGATGCCAAGGGCGCCCATGCGCATC
>JALQYS010000152.1 GCA_023254015.1 Paracoccaceae bacterium | reverse complement strand
CTTGGTGAAGAGAAAGCAGTTCAGCGTGCCGATCCCCAGCCCCAGCGCCGCCGCCATCGCCATGGCCGCCGCGACATAGGGCATCTGCACGATGGTCTTGGTGTCGAAGGCCAGAAGGATGCCGGTGAAGATCACCGTCGCCACAAGGATCTGGGTGATCACATTCAGCGCGAAGCGCCCCAGGATCGCATCGACGAAGGTCACGCTGGGATAGGCCAGCAACTGGCGCGAATAGGTGACCGAGTAGCCGACCTTGTTGCTGATCGTCATGAACATGGTCAGCGGCACCAGCCCCGAGGCATAGAACAGCGCGAAATTGCTGCCCAGGGGCGGGTTGCGGAACCCCAGCGAGAAGATGATGGTCAGCAGGGCGATCCCCGCGGCGGGTTCGAGGATGGCCCAGAGATACCCCCCCGGCGAGCGGCCGTTCGTTGTCGACATCTCGCGCAGGACCAGGGCCGCGATGGCGCGCAGGCTGGCAAAGCGCCGCTTTGGCCCCCCCGTTACCCCGCGCCCTGCCCCCCGCGGAGGCGCCTGCGGCAGATCGGGCAAGTCAGAGCCGAGGGCGGAAAGGTCTTGGGTCATGCGGGGGTCGGGCTTTTGTCGCGGATCGAAGGCCAGAAGGGTTCTGGGCTTTTGGGCCGCCACTATGTATGATCGTCGCTCAGGAAACAAACCATTCCGTGAGGCTCTGTGTCTTCTCCCTCCGATTTGCCGTCCTCTTCCGATCCCGAGACCGTGACTGACGCCTCCGGAGAAGATGGCGAGGTGAAGCCGCGTGTCAGGCGGCAGGTCGGTGGCCGCAGGGCCGCGCCCGCAGCCCCTTCGGGCCTGCGCCGCCGGATGCGCGCCCAGCCGGACGAGCAAGACGAGCAGGACCGTGCCGAGACAGACGGGCCGGACCTGCGCGAGCCTGCGCCACAGGCCGGGGCCACGGGCCGGACTGGGGGGCAAACGGGGGGCCAGATCGGGCGGGGCAGGTTGCGTGCGCTTGGCGCCTCGCTGACATCGCGGCTTGGCGGCACATCTAAAAGGGGGGGGCGCGGTGGGACCCTTGATGCCCAGACCCTTGCCGATGCCGCCGATGCGGCCGGTCCGATGGCCTCGATGGCCTATTGGCGGCCCCGACACCGTCTTTTGCTGCTGTCGTTCGCGGTGATCGTCCTGCTGCCGCTTCTGGTTTCGGCCGCCTATCTGTGGGGCGTTGCCAAGGATCAATATGCCTCGACCGTCGGCTTTTCCGTGCGGCGCGAGGATGCCGGCGCGGCCGCCGACATTCTGGGCGGGCTGACCTCGCTGACGAAATCCTCCTCTTCGGACACCGACATCCTTTACGAATACCTGCGCAGCCAGAAGCTGGTGGCCGACATGGACGCCCGGCTGGACCTGCGGGGGATCTGGTCGAAACCCTTTGGCGATCCGGTGTTCACCTTCGACCCCGACGGATCGATCGAAGATCTGCTGGATTACTGGGAGGGCATGGTGCGCACCTCCTATGACAGTTCGACCGGGCTGATCGAGGTGCGGGTGCTGGCCTTTGACCCGGCCGATGCCACGCGCATCGCGCAGGAACTGCTGGACCAGAGCGCGCGCATGATAAACCAGCTTAGTGCGGCCGCGCGCGAGGATGCCGTGCGCTTTTCACGCGAAGAGCTGACGGCGGCCGAGGATCGGCTGCGCGAGGCGCGCGAGGCGGTGACCGCCTTCCGCATCACCAACCAGATCGTCGATCCGACCACCGATTTCCAGACCCAGGCCGGGCTTATCACCACGCTGGAAAACCAGCTGGCCGAGGCGCAGATCGAGATCGATCTTCTGGCCGGCACCGCCGAGAACGACCCCCGCCTGATCCAGGCCAAGCGCCGCTCCGAAGTGATCCTTGACCGGATCGCCGCCGAACGCGCCAAGGTCGGGGTGGGCAGCGGCCGCAAGGATTTCGCCGCCCTTGCCGCCGATTACGAACGCCTGATCGTCGACCGCGAATTTGCCGAGAAGTCCTATGTCGCCGCACTTTCGGCCTATGACAGCGCCAAGGCCGAAAGCCAGCGCACCAGCCGCTATCTGGCCGCCCATGTGCTGCCCACCACGGCCGAGGTCTCGCGCTATCCCGAACGGTTCACGATCCTGGGGTTGATCGCGCTGTTCATGGGGCTGATCTGGTCGGTCGGGGCGCTGGTCGCCTATTCCCTGAAGGATCGCCGGTAAGGGGCACCTGCGATGATCCGACTGGAGAACCTGACAAAGGTGTTCATGCTGGAGGGCCACCGCCATGTGGTCTTCGAGAACGTGACCATGGAGTTCCGCTCGGGCCTGTCGGTGGCGCTTTTGGGGCGCAACGGCGCGGGCAAGTCGACGCTGCTGAAGATGATCGCGGGCAATCTGGCGCCCACCGCGGGGCGGATCGTGTCAACCGGCACCATCTCCTGGCCGGTGGGCTTTGCCGGGTCGTTCCACCCTGAACTCTCGGGCGCGCAGAACACCCGCTTTGTCGCCCGCATCTACGGGGTGGATACTGACGAGCTGGTGCGCTTTGTCGAGAAATTCGCCGGGCTGGGCCAGCATTTCCATCTGCCCTTCCGCAGCTATTCCTCGGGGATGCGCTCGCGCCTGGCCTTTGGCGTGTCGATGGGCATCCCCTTTGACACCTATCTGGTCGACGAGGTCACCTCGGTGGGCGATGCGGCCTTCAAGGCCAAAAGCTCGGCCCTGTTCAAGGCGCGGATGCAGACGGCCGGGGCCTTCGTCGTCAGCCATTCGATGCGCATGGTGCGCGACCTCTGTCAGGCAGGCGTCGTGCTGGAGGGCGGCAAGATGACCTATTACGACGACATCGAGGCCGCCATCGCCCATCACGAAGCCAACATGCTGCGCTGAGGCCCCCTGTCCTGCCCCCTGTCCTACCGCGCGCGGACGGGGAATCGCCGGCGATTCTGCCGCGCAAAGACCTCAGGGCCGCGATCCCCCCGCTTCGCGCCCCGTCCAGCACCTTCCGGCCGAAAAAAATCACGGCGCAAAGCCCAAGGAAACAAGGGATTTCGTTGGATTTTTTTGGAAATCGTCATGTGTCTGTCATTTTTGGTCTTGCGGGGAATTTGGTTGGGGCCTAGATACGGCCTCACCGAAACGGAAGGTTGCTGGAAGGCGGCGGGACGGGACGGGTTGACGCGGAAGCGTTGACGGAACTACTGGATGCAAGGCTGCGGGTGCGCCAAGGGATTGGCGGGCTGTTGTTTTTTGTGTCTGCGCTCTTTGAAATTTGAAAGTCTGAAGGGATATGTGGGCGGTTTGGGCGCATCGGCGTCTAACGTTTCACATATCGGCCTG
>JALQYS010000145.1 GCA_023254015.1 Paracoccaceae bacterium | reverse complement strand
CCGCGCTCGACCAGCAGGGTGCTGTAGCCCAGGCGCCGCAGGCGCGCGTTCAGCCACAGGCCGGCGATACCGCCGCCGATTGCCGCTTTGCCGTCGAGATGCGGGTGGTTCCGGGCGAGGACATCGCCGCCCATGAGGCGGCCTTCGTCGAGGCCGCGCGCAAGCTGGATGCGGCGATCAAGGCCGTGCGCCCCGAGGCGGGCGTGCATCTGGACCGTTTCTTCGGTGTGCCTGGGCTGGTGCCCGAGGAAAACGGCGAAGCCGAGGCGCTGGCCCGCCACCTGACCGGCGACAATGCCACCGGCGTTGTCAGTTACGGCACCGAAGCGGGGCAGTTTCAGGAGGCGGGCTATTCGGCGGTGGTCTGCGGGCCGGGCGACATCGCGCAGGCCCACCAGCCCGACGAATATCTGGAAGTCAGCGAATTTCTGGCCGGCCAGCGGTTCATGGAGCGGCTTCTGGCCGAATGTGCATGACATTTCCGATCTCCGAGGCGACGCCGATCCGCTTTTCTGACGCCCTGCCAAAGGCTTGCGAAGTGGTCGTCATCGGCGGCGGCATAATGGGGGTGATGACCGCCTGGTATCTGGCCGAGGCCGGGGTGCGGGTTGTGCTGTGCGAAAAGGGCCGGATCGCGGGAGAACAGTCCAGCCGGAACTGGGGCTGGATCCGCCAGCAGGGCCGTGATCCGGGCGAATTGCCGATCATGATCGAATCCCTGCGGCTGTGGCAGGGATTGTCGCGCGACTATGGCGAGCGGCTTGGCTTTCGGCAGGAAGGGGTGATGTATACCGCCCTGACCGAGGCCGAAATGGCGGGGTTCGAGGATTGGCGCAAGCATGCGCAACGGCATCAGCTGGACACGGTGATGCTGACGCCCGACCAGATCAGGGCGCGCATCCCCGGCCATGCTGCGCCTTGGGTCGGGGGCATGCTGACGCCGTCGGACGCGCGGGCCGAACCTTGGGTGGCGGTGCCGATGCTGGCCGAAGGCGCGCAGGCGCGCGGCGCGGTGATTGTCGAAGGTTGCGCCGTGCGTCGGCTGGATGTGGCCGGGGGCCGGGTGACGGGGGTTTTCACCGAACGGGGCCGCATCGCCTGCGAGCAGGTGGTGGTGGCGGGGGGCGCCTGGTCGTCCCTGTTCCTGCGCGCCGAAGGGGTTGATATCCCGCAGCTGTCCGTCCTTGCCTCGGTCGCCCAGACCGAAGTCCTGCCCGAGGTCTTTGCCGGCAATGTGGCGGACGAGAACTTTGCCTTCCGGCGCCGGCAGGATGGCGGCTATACCATCGCGCCGGGGCAGCATCATGACTTCTTCATCGGGCCGGATGCCTTTCGGCACCTGTTCAAATATGTCCCGACCCTGAAAAACGATTGGAAAAAGACCACCTTCCGCCCGGTTTCGCCGACAGGGTTCCCCGATGGCTGGAGGACGAAGCGGCGCTGGCAGGGCGACGAGCCTAGCCCCTTCGAACGCCTGCGCATCCTGAACCCCGCGCCCAACATGGCCACGCTGTCGCAGACCTGCGACCATTTCGCGGCGGCCCTGCCGGGCATCGGGCGGCCAAGGATCAGATCGGCCTGGGCGGGGATGATCGACACCATGCCCGATGTCGTGCCGGTGATCGACCGCGCGCCCTTGCCCGGGCTGGTGATCGCCACGGGCCTGTCGGGCCATGGCTTTGGTATCGGGCCGGGGCTCGGTCGGGTGGTGGCCGATCTGGTGCGGGGGCGGCCGGTCGGGCATGACCTGTCGCGCTTTCGGCTGGGCCGCTTTGCCGACGGATCGAAGCTTGACGTTGCCAAGGGGCTTTGACAAAGGCTCATCGAGCCCGTTCCGGGCACTCTTCGCAGGCCCCATCGGACAGGTTCATGACAGCGTTTTGCGGCATCGATTTCGGCACGTCGAACTCCACCGTGTCGCTGGCGGGGCCGACTGGCCCGGCGCGGTTGATCGCGCTGGAGGGCGGGCATCTGACGCTGCCCTCGGCGGTGTTCTGGCCCGAGGACGGGGCCTTGTCCTTTGGCCGGGCGGCGATTGCCGATTATGTCGAGGGCGAAGAGGGCCGGCTGATGCGCGGTCTGAAATCGACGCTGGGGCTTGGGCTGATTGACGAACGCACGGCGATTGGCGGGCGGGGCGTGACCTTCCGTGAGGTTTTGTCCCGCTTTATCGGGCATTTGCGCGCCTGTCTTGACGCGCAGGCCACGGGGGTGACCAAGGTTGTTCTGGGCCGCCCCGTGCATTTCGTCGATGATGACCCTGCGGCGGATGCGGCGGCCGAAGCGGCGCTGGCCGCGATCGCCCGCGCTGTCGGGTTCACCGAGATTGCCTTTCAGTTCGAACCCATCGCGGCGGCCCTGCGCTATGAAGAGGGGATCGCGGCGGAAGAGCTGGTGCTGATCGTCGACATCGGCGGCGGCACTTCGGATGTGTCGCTGGTGCGCGTCTCGCCCGAGCGGGCGCGGGCGGCCGATCGTAGCGCCGACATTCTGGGCAATGGCGGCATCCGGCTGGGCGGCACGGATTTTGACCGCAGCCTGTCCCTGGCCGAGGTGATGCCGCATCTGGGCCATGGCAGCACGCTTTTGGCGGGCAAGACGCTGATCCCGAACCATTATTTCCTGGATCTGGCCACCTGGCACCGCATCAACAGCCTGTATGCTCCGCGGAAGGTTGCTGAGGTGCGGAGCCTTTTGCCCGATGCCGACCGGCCCGATCTGGTGGAACGGCTGGTGCGCGTGGTCGAGACCCGCGCGGGTCATGCGCTGGCGATGGAGGTGGAGGCGGCGAAGATCGCGCTCTCGGGGGCCGAGGCGGCGCGGCTGATGCTGACGCCGATCTGCGGCGGGCCGAACCCGATGGCCGCGCGGGCGCGGTTCGAGGCGGTGCTGCAGCCCGCGCTGGCGCGGATTGCGGCCCTGATGGACGAGGTTCTGGCGCAGGCGGGAACCCGACAGCCGGGCACGGTCTTTTTGACAGGCGGCTCTTCGGACCTGCCGGCGCTCCGGGCGATGGTGGCGGGGCTGTTGCCCGGGGTGGCGATTGCCACGGGCGACATGCTCGGCTCGGTCGGGGCGGGCCTTGCACTTGAGGCGCGACGGCGTTTCGCCTGAGGTTTGGTCAAATCGTCCGGGAGGCGGGGCTTGCAGCGAGCGGGCGATTGGCGGAAGCTTGGCGTCAAAGGAGACCCGCCGATGGCCGTCAAGAACCGCTTTGCCGAGATGCTGCCCGAACTCACCGCGATCCGCCGTGATTTCCATGAGAACCCCGAACTGTTGTTCGACGTCCACCGCACCGCGGCCAAGGTGGCCGCTTTTTGCCGCGAAATAGGCTGTGATGAGGTGGTCGAGGGGATCGGCCGCACCGGCGTTGTGGCGGTCATCAAGGGCAAGACCGATACCCAGGGCCGGGTGATCGGCCTGCGCGCCGACATGGACGCCCTGCCGATCATCGAACAGACCGGGGTCGACTATGCCTCGAAGGTGCCCGGCAAAATGCATGCCTGCGGCCATGACGGCCACACGACCATGCTGATGGGCGCTGCCAAATATCTGGCCGAGACCCGCAATTTCGACGGCACCGCGGTAATGATCTTTCAGCCGGCCGAAGAGGGTGGCGGCGGCGGGCGCGAGATGTGCGCCGATGGCATGATGGACCGTTGGGGCATTCAGGAAGTCTATGGCATGCACAACATGCCGGGCATTCCCGTCGGCACCTTTGCCATCCGCCCCGGCGCGATCATGGCCTCGGCCGACCAGATCGAGATCACGGTCACCGGCAAGGGCGGCCATGCCGCCAAACCGCATGAATGCATCGACACCACCGTTGTCGCCGCCCATATCATCGTGGCGCTGCAGACCATCGCAAGCCGCGGGGTGGACCCGATGAAACAGGTGGTCGTCTCGGTCTGCACCGTGGCCACCGACAGCACCGCCCACAACGTCATTCCGCAGGTCGTCAAGATGCGGGGCACGGTGCGGACGATGGATTTCGCCGTGCAGGATTACGTCGAACGCCGGATCAAGGAGATTGCCGAGGGCACGGCGTTGGCCTTGGGCGCCAAGGCCGAAGTGGTTTACCAGCGCGGCTATCCGGTGACGGTGAACACGCCGGAAAACACCGAATTCGCCGTCGAGGTGGCCCGGGCGGTCTCGGGCAAGGTTGATGCCGATACGCCGCCGCTGATGGGGGCCGAGGATTTCAGCTTCATGCTGCTGGAACGGCCCGGGGCCTATATCTTCATGGGCAATGGCGACACGGCCATGGTGCATCACCCCGCCTACAACTTTGACGACAGCGCGATTCCTTTCGGCTCCAGCTGGTATGCCGGCATGGTCGAGGCGCGGATGCCGGCGGCCTGACAGGGTTTTTCCCCGCAAACCTGCGAACGCCAAGGGAAAAAGGCAAATTGACCCTTGGCGGGGATTCTGGCACATCTTGCGAAAGCCCGGCCTGATCCCACAAGGGGTTGGTCGGGGTGTGGAAAACAAGGTGTCAGGTTCAGGGGAGGCCACATGCGGCACAGCGCGGCGCAGGCAGCGGCGGCTCTGGTGCTGATGGTGGCGCCCGCCTTGGCGCAGGAATGGCGCATCACGCCCGACCTTCCCGATCTGCGCCTTGCGCTGAAGGGGCAAGAGGTGGTGATCGCCCGCAGCCCTGATGCCCTGCCGGTGCCGTCGGGCAATCTGCCGTCCTGCCCGCCGCATTGTCCGCAGCCGATCGAGGCCGCCCCGGGGGTCAAGACCGTCGGGGCGCTGGAGGTGATCGGGTTTCTTCAGTCCGATGTGGCCGAAGGCCGGGGCCATCTGCTTGATCTGCGCCTGCCGGAAGAGTTCGCGGCGGCCCATCTGCCCGGCGCCATCAACATGCCGGCGGTGACGCTGTCTGCGGAAAACCCGGCGCGGCGCGATATCCTGCGGGCGCTCGGCGCGGCCGAGACCGCCGGTGGTGTTGACTTTGCCGCAGCGGCGGGACTGGTGATCCATGGCGCGGGTCCGCTTCATGCCGAGGCGGCAGAGGGGGTGCGCGCGCTGCTGGCGGTCGGCTATCCGGCTGATCGGCTTTGGTATTTCAGAGGTGGCCTGCAGGAATGGCAGGACTTTGGTCTGACGGTGTCGGGCCAGACCGGGGCGCATTGAGCCTGGGTCGGGATATTGGGGATGAAAGGAGGTTTGGAATGATTCGGATTGCGTTGGGCTATGTTGCCCTGGTGTCGCTTTGCGCGCTGCTGATCCTTCTGAACCCGTTGGATTTCTTGGGGCAGGGCGGGCGGCAAAAGCAAGAGGCGACCGTTCCGGTCGTGCAGGCCAGTCCGGCGGTTCCCGACATGACCCCCGACGAATTGCCCCCCGACAGCGCGCCGGAACTTGCCCGGCACCTGCCGACGCCCCTGCCACAGCCCGGGGTGGCAGAGTCCACGGTTGCCACGACCACGGCGGCGATTCTGGCCGATCTTCTGGCCGCGCAAGGGGCACCCGGGCCTGCGCCTTCGGCCGAGGCAGAGGCGCTGCGCCGGATGTCGGCGGCGGTGCTGGCCGACCTGGGTGTGGCCGAGGTTGCCTCCCCGCCGGCGACGCTGGAAACCCTGGTCGCCCGGGCGCTGGCGGCGGGCCAGAGCGATGCCGCGATTGATGCGATGGTCAATCAGGCCGTGGCGGAGGGCACGATCACGGCCCCCGCCGGCCTGCGCACGGCCGAGGGCAAGGTGGATACGGCGGTGCTCTTGGCCTCCATCCTGTCGGCGGTGCAGGGTGAGGGGTTGGGTCAGGGGGATCTGTCCGACCCCTCGGCGACGGTCGAGAGCGGCACGGCCTTGATGCAGCTTGAGGGCGAGGATCTGCTTTACGTCGTGGCGCCGGGCGATTCCCTTGGGGCGCTGGCGCTGCGGTTCTATGGCGATGCCGACCAGTTTGGCACCATCTTCAAGGCCAACCGCCAGGTGCTGGATACGCCCGACAGCCTGCGGCCGGGGATCAAATTGCTTATCCCGGCCCGCGCGGGGCTGTGACGGTCAGCCGCCCGTGTGGCTCATGTGGCGCGACATCTGGCCCGCCACACCTTGCCGCGAATAATCGAAATCATGGCCCTTGGGCTTGCGCGCGATCGCGCTGCGGATGGCGTCGTGCAGCAGCGCATCATCGGGGCTGGCCCGCAGTGGCGCACGCAGGTCGGCCATGTCCTCTTGGCCGAGGCACATGTAGAGTTCACCGGTGCAGGTCAGCCTGACGCGGTTGCAGCTTTCGCAGAAGTTGTGGGTCAGGGGCGTGATGAAGCCCACCTTCTGCCCGGTTTCGTTCAGCCGGACATAACGGGCCGGGCCGCCGGTGCGTTCTGCAAGGTCGGTGAGCGTGAAGCGGGTTTCCAGCCGGTCGCGCAGGTCCTTGAGGTTCCAGTATTGGTCCAGCCGCTGGATATCGCCCATCTCGCCCATCGGCATGACCTCGATGAAGGTCAGGTCATGGCCTTCGCTCGCGCACCAGTCGACCAGCGGGAAAAGTTCGTCCTCGTTGAAGCCATTGAGGGCAACGGTGTTGATTTTCACCTTCATCCCGGCGGCTTTTGCGGCCTTGATGCCGTCAAGCACCTGGGGCAGGCGGCCCCAGCGGGTGATTTCGGCGAATTTTGCGGGGTCCAAAGTGTCGAGCGAGACATTGATCCGCTTGACCCCGCAATCGGCCAGTTCGCCTGCGAATTTCGCAAGCTGGCTGCCGTTGGTGGTCAGCGTCAGT
>JALQYS010000139.1 GCA_023254015.1 Paracoccaceae bacterium | reverse complement strand
GAAGATCAGGGCGTGACCGAGGTCTGTTTTGCCGGGGCCGTGCAGCGCCCGCGGCTTGATCCGGCGCTGTTCGATCCGCAAACCGCCACCATGGTGCCGCGCCTTTTGGCCGCCATGGGGCAGGGCGACGATGCCACCCTGCGCGAGGTGCTGGCGATCTTTGCCGAGGCCGGCTTTGCCCTGAAGGGTGTTGCCGAGATTGCGCCGCATCTGGTGCCCGGGCCGGGGGTCTTTGCCGGTGCTGTGACCGCGCAGGATGAAACCGACGCCACCCGCGCCGCCGCCATCGTGCAGGCCTTGGGGGCGGTGGATGTGGGGCAGGGCTGCGTGTTGGCCGGGGGGCTTTGCCTTGCGGTCGAGGCGCTGCCCGGCACCGATGCCATGCTGGCCTTCGTCGCGCAGATCCCCGCCAGCCTGCGTCCGGCGCGCGGGCTGTTCTACAAGGCACCAAAGCCCACGCAGGACCGCCGCATCGACTTGCCGACGCTTGGGGTGCAAACCGTCCGCAACGCCGCCGCTGCCGGCCTTGGCGGGATCTGCTGGCAGGCCGGGGGCGTCATCTGCCTTGACCTGCCCGCCATGCAGGCCGAGGCCGCAGCCCATGGTCTTTTCCTTTGGGCACGCTAAGGCTTTACCTGATCTCGGGCGAACCCTCTGGCGACCGGCTGGGCGCGGCGCTGATGTCGGGGCTGCGACAGCTTGTGCCGGGGGTCACGTTTCACGGCATTGGCGGCCCGTTGATGCAGGCGCAGGGGCTGACCAGCCTTTTCCCGATGGAAGAGCTTTCCATCATGGGGCTGGTCGAGGTGCTTCCGAAATACCTGCACCTCAAGCGCCGCATCCGCGAGACCGCAGAGGACGCGCTGCGCCATCAGCCCGCGGCCCTTGTCACCATCGACAGCCCCGATTTCTGTCTGCGAGTGGCCGCATTGGTCAAGGCCGCCCGGCCTGACCTGCGGACGATCCACTATGTCGCGCCCTCGGTCTGGGCCTGGCGACCGGGGCGGGCGGCGAAGATGGCCGCCCATGTCGATCACGTGCTGGCGCTCTTGCCGTTCGAGCCACCCTATATGCAGGCCGCTGGCATGAGCTGTGATTTCGTGGGCCATCCCGTGGTGGCCGAGCCGCTGGCCAGCCCCGAAGAGCGCGCCCTGATGGCCGGGCAGGGCCCCTTGCTGTTGGCCCTGCCGGGCAGCCGCAAGGGAGAGGTGACCCGGCTTTGCCCGGTGTTCGGCCAGACCATCGGTCTCTTGCAGCAGAGCCATCCCGGATTGCGGGTGGCCCTGCCGACCGTCCGCGGGGTGGAGTCTCTGGTGCGCGAGGCGACGCGCGACTGGCCGGTCGTGCCGCAGATCGTGACCGACCCCGCAAATAAACGCGCCGCCTTCGCCATGGCCGATGTGGCGCTGGCGGCCTCTGGCACGGTCAGTCTGGAACTGGCCGCCAATGGCTGCCCGATGGTCATCGCCTATGACATGAACCGGATCACGCTCTGGCTCATGCGGCGGGCAGCGCGGATCGACACGGTGACGCTGGTCAATCTGGTATCGGAAACCCGGGTGGTGCCGGAATTCATCGGCGAGGCCTGCCGCGCCGATCAGATCGCCCCCGCCTTGTCGGCACTGCTGGCCGACCCGTCCGGTCAGAAGCAGGCCATGGCGCTGACGATGGAGAGACTGGGCAAGGGGGGGGAGGCCCCCGGCCTGCGCGCGGCCCGATCGGTGCTTTCGGTCCTGTAGGATGGGCAATATTGCCCATCCTACGTTAAGCCTCTCTTAACCCTGAACCGGCATGCTGGCCCCATGACCAGCTATCGCCGCCTCAAATCCCCCGGGGATGCCTATATCTTCACGCTCTGCCTCGAAGATCGGGAAAGCACCCTGCTTGTCGACCATATCGACGCGTTGCGCGCGGCCTATTGCGCAACGCTGCGCGAGCTTCCGGCGCTGTGCCCGGCCATCGTGGTGCTGCCCAATCATCTGCATGCCATCTGGGTCGAACCGCCGGGTGAGGTGAACTATTCCGAACGCTGGCGCCGCATCAAGGCGCGCTTCTCGCACACTATCGGCAAGGCACCCGTGATCAGCCCCAGCAAATTGCGTCGGCGGGAGGCCGGGCTATGGCAACGCCGATTCTGGGAACACCGCATCCGGACCGCGGCCGAGTTCGTGGCGATCATGGATGACTGCCGGATGAACCCGGTGCGCCATGGCCTTGTCGCCCAGCCCGAAGATTGGGAATTTTCCAGCTTCACCCGTAGGATGGGCAATATTGCCCATCCTACGCTGCCTTACCGCCCGCGCCAGATCCAGCCGCCGCCGAACACCCGGCTGCCTTCCTGCGCATAGAACACGCAGGCCTGCCCGGCGCTGACCCCATCCTCGGGGTCCAAGAGTTCCACCTCGGCCTCGGTCGCCGAAAGCGGCCGGATCACCGCCGGGCGCGGCGGGCGGGTCGAGCGCACCTTGACATTCAGATGCCACTCGGCGCGCGAGTCAAAGGCCTCATCCCCCAGCCAGTTGACCTCGCGGATCGGGATCACCCGGGTCGACAGGGCCGCCTTCGGCCCCACGATCACCCGCCGCGTTTCGGGGTCCAGCCTGACCACATACAAGGGCTCGCCCAGACCGCCGATCCCCAGCCCTTTCCGTTGCCCGATGGTATAATGGATCACCCCGCGGTGGCTGCCCAGCACCCGGCCCTCAAAGTCAACGATCTCGCCCGGGTCGGCCGCGCCGGGGCGCAGCTTTTCGATCACTGCCGCATAATCACCGTTTGGCACGAAACAGATGTCCTGGCTGTCTGGCTTGTCGGCCACGCTCAGCCCGTATTTCGCCGCCAGCGCCCGGGTTTCCGCCTTGGAGGCCAGATGCCCCAGCGGAAAGCGCAGATAATCCAGTTGCTCGGCCGTGGTCGAGAACAGGAAATAGCTTTGGTCGCGGTTCGGATCGGTGGCCATGTGCAACTCGGCCCCCGCGCCCATCTTGCGCTGGATGTAATGGCCCGTCGCCATGCAATCGGCGTTCAGATCCTTGGCCGTGGCCAAGAGGTCCTTGAACTTGACCCGTTCGTTGCAGCGGATGCAGGGCACGGGCGTGGCGCCCGCCAGATAGGCGTCGGCGAATTCCTCGATCACCGCCTCGCGGAAGGTGTTCTCGTAATCCAGCACATAATGCGGAAAGCCCATGACCTCGGCCACGCGGGCCGCATCATGGATATCGCGCCCCGCACAGCAGGCCCCCTTTTTCGCCAGCGCCGCGCCGTGATCGTAAAGCTGCAAGGTGACGCCGACGACGTCATAGCCTTCTTCTTTCAGCATGGCCGCAACCACCGACGAATCAACGCCGCCCGACATGGCCACAACCACGCGGGTGTCGGATGGGGCTTTCGGCAGGCCAAGCGAATTGAGCCTTTGGTCAAGCATATTGGGGCCTTTCGGGGTTTCCCGCGCAATATAGGAAAATGCCATGCAGTCTCAACCCCTGCTTTCACGCATCCTTAAGTCCGTCGCGCCATGCTTTGCCCCATGAGTAAGGGAGAGCCCATGTTCTTGAAACGCGTTGATGGTCCCCGCCAGGTCACACTGCCCGATGGCAGCATCCTGTCGCGTGCCGATCTGCCCCCCGCCGACACCCGCCGCTGGGTCGCCAGCCGCAAGGCAATTGTCGTCAAAGCCGTGATGCACGGCCTGATTTCGCAGTCCGAAGCGCTGGAGCGTTATGCGCTGTCAGAAGAAGAATTTGCGCTGTGGCAGACGGCTGTTGAAAAGCACGGCGAAAAGGCGTTGCGGGTCACGACTATCCAAAGATACCGTCAACTTTAGATTGTTTTCAATTTTCGTTATGGGAGAGTAACCCCGTGTTAACCATTGGTCGTCAAAGTCGTTAACGATGATGCCAGAACACCGGAGCCTGTGACGATGCGAATTCTGTTGGTTGAAGATGATCCTGCGACGTCCCGTAGTATCGAGTTGATGTTGACCCATGCCAATCTGAATGTCTTTTGTACCGATTTGGGGGAAGACGGGATCGATCTGGCCAAGCTTTATGATTACGATCTTATCCTCCTTGATCTGAATCTTCCCGATATGTCCGGGCATGAAGTGCTGCGCCAACTGCGGCTTGCCCGCATTGAAACGCCGATCCTGATCCTGACCGGCTCCGACGATACAGACAACAAAATCAAGAGCTTCGGTTTCGGCGCGGATGACTATCTGACCAAAC
>JALQYS010000003.1 GCA_023254015.1 Paracoccaceae bacterium | reverse complement strand
GGTCTTTGGCGCGATCCGCGTCTGCGGCCCGGTGCCGGACAGCGGCCGCGCCGCGATGCTGCGCCTGGGGGCGGGCGATCCGGCCCTGCTTTCCTTGTTTGACGGTTCACGCCACGCACCCGCGCCGCTGGCCGAGGATGAGGCAGCGGCAGAAGGCGGGGTCGCTCCGGTCTGGCTCGAAGGCGCTTTGGCCAGCAGCGGAATAGCGGGAGTGGAGGCCCAGGCTTTGCTGGGCCGCGCGCCGCTCGACCTGCGGGTCAATTCCTTGCGGGCCGACCGCGATACCATCAGCCTGCCCGAAGCGGGCGAGCCGCTCGCCGCGCCGCATGGCCTGCGGTTTCCTTCCGGCACGCCGGTCGAGCAATGGCAGGCCTATGAGCGCGGCCTGGTCGAGGTGCAGGACGGCGGCTCGCAGATCGCCTGTCTGGCCGTGCAGGCCCGGGCCGGCGAAACGGTGGTGGATCTTTGCGCGGGGGCAGGGGGCAAGACGCTCGCGCTAGCCGCAGCCATGGAGAACCGGGGACGCCTGATCGCCTGCGATACCGATCGCACGCGGCTGTCGCGCCTTGCGCCGCGGGCCGAACGCGCCGGGGCGAGCATGATCGAGACGCGCCTGCTCAACCCCAACCGAGAGGCCGAGGTCTTGGCCGATCTGGCCGGGCAGGTCGATGCGGTGCTGGTCGATGCGCCCTGTTCCGGCACCGGCACCTGGCGGCGCAACCCGGAAGCGCGCTGGCGGCTGAGCGAGCGGGAGATTGCCCGCTACGGTGCGATCCAGGCGCGCTTGCTGGACCTTGCCGCCAACCTGGTTCGTCCCGGCGGGCGGGTCGTGTTCGTGAACGTTGCGCGGCAGCAGTCTGGTGATGCAGTGTCGGTTCTTGCCGTGAACGGGTCAGCGGTGATCTACCAGAGTGCAACAAGCGAGGACGAGTCATCGCAGAAACTGGTGTACGAGCAGATCGACACAACGGCGATGGGCACAAACAACATGGGCAGCATCGACTCGGTTCTGATGCACCCTTCCGCGTCTGATCCGGGCACGGTCAACTGGGTTTTCTCGGCCAATGCGGCCGCGACGCAAGCGCCCGTCCTTGCCCCGGTGACCTTGTATGGCGACGCGACCCCTTCGGCGGATGCGCCGATTTCGACAAGCGCCATCGGCGCCATGAACAATGGGAATACAAACGTGGTCGTGATCGGGGATTCCGTCCGATAGCTGACAGTCTTGAAGGTGAGGCAACGTGGTCTGGGGCGTGTTCAGAGCAGAACCGGCAGTGAGGCTTGTGCTTGGCCTTGCTTCGGTCGGCTGGGGGGTCTCCCCGGCTGCGGCCAGCGTTCTGGCCGAAGTTCTGGCGCAGATCGACGCGATGGGCGGGTCACCGCTGGCCGCTGTGATGACCAACCTCGCCGAGAACATAGCGGTTCCCGTTCAAGGATTTCGCGACCTGAGACCCAATGACAAGGTCATCGTCGGCTATGACGGGGCAGGGGCGCCGGTTGTCCTGCAGGCCGACGAGGCCGGCGTGTTCCTGTCACCAGAGGTCGCCTCGACCCTGTCCTCGGGCCTGCAGGCCGGGCTTTATCCGGCGGGCAGCCTGCTGTTCAGCTTGCCGCCGGCGGGTCAGCTTTCCCTTTACGAGGAATCCCGCGATGGCGCGGAACTTGCGCATGCCCGTGAATTGCTGATGAGCAAGATCGACGGTTCCATCACCAACATCATCCTGAGCGCAGCGCCGCCGGAACTTGCGCCCGCTCAGTTGGCCAGTGTCTATCTCGCGCGGCATACCGACGATCTTTTCGACTTGGGCAGCATCCGCTCCACCGCTTTGGGTGCGGTCAACACCGGGGAAATCGTTACCAACGTCAGCGCGGCTGTGGTTTCCGGGGCCGTCGTTCCGCAGATCAATATGCGTTTGGCAGAAGTCAGCTCTGGGGCGAACATCTCTCTCGACGAAGCTGTTTCCGGCACGACATCCAGTCTGCACTCGGTGACGGAGGAGTTGGGGGGGACGGCGTCTGAAAAGGCCCTTGTTCTGAATCAAGCTACAAATGGCAGCATGGTCACCGCACATGTCCTGACCATTGTCCGCCAGCAAAATGCCAATATCGCCGAGATCACGACCACCGCGATCGGCGCGATCAACGCAGGCAGTGTGAATCCGTTGCTGTCGGCATCCACGGCAAATTGACCAGGTGGACCCGCGGCGCGTCCAATCAGCCAGTTCATTCGTGACGAAAGACCGATATTTGCAATCGTGTCCACCTGCGCAAATCAGGTGTTGGCGAAACTCAATTCCTGGAAATCCGGATTTGAGGTCCGGCTGTTGACCTGCCTGGTCCTGCCGGCGTCAGGATGGCTGTTTTTAATACAGCTTCTACCATGAAAATCTGATGGTGCTTTGGAACGTCGCAGCTTTGGCGCGCGGATCCCAGACACCCGGGGAGATAGCTGAAACAGCCCGTCTCGCGCTCCGGTGGACACCCGCCATGCGCCTGCACTGTTCCAGAAATTGACCGATATCTTCCGAGAATCGTTGTGATTTTCTTCTCATTGGCGAACGCCGAAGTGTTCGGGTCTGACCGTAGCGGCGGCAGACATGATCAAACCAAGTATTGCGGCAACGCGGACTCTGTCTGGCAGGTTCTTGCGGGTAGGGCCTGTTTGCCGTGAGCCAGGGGTCTGGAACACAAAGAACGATTTTCCGCGCGCCGATCAATTCAGGCACGTCACGTTGACCCGAAAGGGCGCGAGGCGGGTTCATTCGCTTGCGCCCCCGGCGCTGGCAGATCTGCATTTCGGGATGCCCTGCCAAAAGGGGGTGTCCCGGTAACGAGGACAGGAAAAGGCAATCATGAGCATTAATTGGGGCACCACCGTCAACTACAATGAACAGGATACACCTGTAGATGTAGGCGGAGGCCTGACAATTACGTCGGGTTCGAATTTTGGCACGGGCTATGTTCAATTCAGCGTTGCCGGCGCCCAATCTACCGATGTGCTGCGTTTTACCAATCCTGCGGATGTCTATGCAAACGGTGCCATTTCTGTCGAAGCCGGCCTTGTCTATCGGGGGATGGGCGACGGAACTCGGCTGAAGGTCGGCGCGGTCGACCCTGTCCTGAACGGTGGCAACGGGCAGGCGCTGCGGTTGAACTTTGACAACGCGACGCTGCCGGGGACCTCTCCGGTCGTCAACGGCGACTTCGCCAACGGGCTGAACAACTGGACGCCGTACACCGGGCATGTCGATCTGGGGGTGACCCAGATTGCGGGATGGACGACCCCCGAATCGTCCAACTACCCCGGCAACACGCCCGGCGGGAACGACAATGACTTGAGCGGAAGTCGCTATGGGACCTATGACAACTCGACCGTCACGATCGACGGCGGACGTTTGCTGTTGCAGGA
>JALQYS010000403.1 GCA_023254015.1 Paracoccaceae bacterium | reverse complement strand
ATCAGCGTATGTCGGTCGCGCCCGATGCGCGGATCGGTGCGGCGGCCTTCGGGGCCGAGGCTAAGGTATTCGCGGATGACCGAATCGATCTGGTCAGACGTCATCTGGAACCCGTCGACCTTGGTCCGGTCATAGCGGCGCAGGTTCAGGAAACTGGCCGCCACCGTCGTCACCGTGCCCGAGGTGCCGATGATCTGAAACCCCGCGCGCGGCTGGGCGGCGTTATAGGGGCTGAACGAGGCGAGGTTTTCCTCAAAGAACCAAGACATCAGCGCAAAGCGCGCGCCGTCATCCTCGACATCCTGGAACTGATCCTTCAGCGTCGCCACGCCCAGCGGCACCGAAATCCAGTCCACCACCCGCGCGCCGCCTTCGGGTTGGCCCGAAAAGCCCCGGTGCAGCCCCATGATCGCCCGCCCGCGCTGGTCTGGCGGCACGGCGGAGAGGTCAACCCAGACAAGCTCGGTCGAACCGCCGCCGATGTCGACGACCAGAAGCTGCTCGGTCGAGGGGTTGACCAGCGGGGCGCAAGAGATCACCGCCAGCCGCGCCTCTTCCTCGGGCGGGATGATCTCGACATGCAGCCCCGTCTCCCGCCGCACCTGACGCAGGAAATCCCGGGCGTTGCGCGCGCGGCGGCAGGCTTCGGTGGCCACCAGACGCACCCGGCCCACGCCATGGGTCTCGATCTTTTTCTGGCAGATGCGCAGGGCCTGCATCGTGCGCCCCATCGAGGCGCGACTGAGCCGGCCCGAAGCCTCAAGCCCCGCGCCCAGGTGCACCGTCTTGGAAAAGCTGTCCAAGACTTGAAACTGGTTGCCCTTTGGTCGGGCAATCAGCATGCGGCACGAATTCGTGCCGATATCCACGGCGGCATAAAGCCCGGCCGTGGCCTTTTCGGGGGCTGACGGGACAGGCCGCCGGGAGACGCCCTTGGGCGTCTCGACCGAAGCCAGTTTCGCGTCCGCCCCACGGGGACGCTCGGGCGTCATCTCGCCCTCCATTCGTGGTTATCCCCAAGATACGCCCGAACGCCTCCCCCATGCAAGCGCCCCTTGCCCACCGTCCCTGCTTTAGACCGCAGCAAGATCATGCAAAGCTTTCATGACGCAGCATCTGGCCAAGCCGCTTTTGCCCGCCTATCCACAGACCAGCGCGGGCGGGGTCGCATCCGCCCTGTGGCATGTCGAAAACCGGCCCTGTCTGTCGCGAACAGGCGATTAGAACCAAGGGCGTAACAACAAGGGGAATCAGCTGGAATGGCCGAAGTTGTGATCGTTTACTGGCGCGATATTCCGGCTCAGGTCATTGTGGGCAAAGGCCGCCGGGGGGCAAAAAAGCAGCTTTCCGAACGGTTCGAGCAGGCGATTGACCGCTGTGCCATGAAAATCGGCGCCAAGGATGCCGATGCCTATCTGGCTGAATGGCGCAAGGCGGCCCCCTATGAGGTTGAGGGCGAACAGGACGCGGTGGTCGAACGGATCGCCGCCGATCTGGAAGCCGAATACGACACCGAGCGTCTCAAGACGCTGATTGCCAACGAAGGCTGGGCGCAAGCCTGAGGAGCCCGATCTAGGAGAGCCACATGGCCCTGAGTTTCTTCCGCAAGGACACCAAAGAACCTGCCGACGGCGCAAAGGCGGCCGAGATGGAGGCCTTCCTCAAGGGCTACTCCATCGAGGTGATGCCCCGCACCGCCGAGAAGGTTGACGATTTCCGCGCGCTTTTGCCCAAGGGCACCCGCGTCTACATCGCCCACATCGACGGCACGCCGATCGAGGACATGGTCGCCACGGCCAAGCGCATCGGCGCCGAAGGCTTTGACGTAATGCCGCACTTTCCGGCGCGCATCATCAAGGACAAGGCGACGCTGGTTGACTGGGTCGGGCGCTACAAGGATGTGGGTGTGCGGCAGGGGCTTTTGCTGGCGGGCGGCGTTGCCCAGCCGGTCGGGGAATATGCCACCTCGATGCAGCTGCTGGAATCGGGCGCCTTCACGCATACGCGGCAACATCTCTTTTGTCACAAGCCAAGGTGCTCGACGCCCAGGGATAAGCACTGCACCA
>JALQYS010000182.1 GCA_023254015.1 Paracoccaceae bacterium | reverse complement strand
CTCTTCGCCAATGAAATCCTGCAGGGCGCGCCCCGGATGAAGGCGGTGATCGAAACCGATCTGAAATCGCTGGTCGATGAGAAATGCGCCGTGCTGACCGGCTGGATGGACCAGGGCCGCATCGCCCGGCTGTCGCCCTATCACCTGATCTTCTCGATCTGGGCCCTGACCCAGCATTACGCCGATTTTGACGTGCAGGTGCGGGCGGTCCTCGGCGAGGGCCATGACCCCTATGCCGAGGCGGGCGAATTCCTGCAAACGCTGTTCGCGC
This sequence comes from Paracoccaceae bacterium, assembly GCA_023254015.1. Taxonomy (GTDB): domain Bacteria; phylum Pseudomonadota; class Alphaproteobacteria; order Rhodobacterales; family Rhodobacteraceae; genus Tabrizicola_A. The sequence continues at coordinate 4,174 of JALQYS010000182.1, read as the reverse complement.
GCCTTCTGGCGCCCTGATTTTTCGTCGAAAAATCGAAGACCCCGAATTTTCGACGAAAATTCGGGGTCTTGTTTCTTCAGGCCAGTTCGCTGCCGGGCTGGGCCGAATGGGTCAGCAGCCCCATGACATAGGCCGCAACCGACCGGAAGCAGACCACGGTGAACCCGTCGCCATCCTTCCAAAAGGCCGCGGCCACCTGCGCGGCGCGGGTGCGGCGCAGCTCGCCCTCGGCCAGCATGTCCAGATCCACCGGGCACAGCTTGGCCAGCACCTGCGGCGCCTTGGCCCCTTCAACCCGAAAGATCGCGCGGGCGTCCGACACCACGGCCGCCAGATGATGCGCCCCGCCCATCTCGCGGGCGATCGCCTCCATCGCGGCCCCGGTCTCGGCATACGGCAGGATCAGCAGGTATTCATCCGGGCTCATCCAGCCGCAGGCCTTGCCGCCGGCGATCTCGATGCGGCGCTGTGCCGGCACGGCCGTGCCCACTGCCGCCTTGATGGCAGCGGGCAGCTCGGCCACATCGGATTTGGCGCGCAGCGAGATCATCCCGAGGGGACCGACTTCGCGGATCTTGCAAAAGCCGTCGAACGAGGCGTTGCCCAAAGGCGAAACCGGATCACGCATTGCCCTTCTCCCCTTCCTTGTCATAGAACACCGGGTCCACGACCCGCGCCTTCACCGTGCCGCCGGTGATGGTGTTGAACTCCACCACCTCGCCCAGACGGTCCATGCCGCCCCGGATCAGCCCCATTGCGATGCCCTTCTTCAGGGTCGGCGAGTAATAGGTCGAGGTGACGCGGCCCTGAGTGTTGCGCTGGCCATTGCCGTTGAAGCCATCGGCGATGATATAGGCACCGTCAGGGATGACCCCGCCGGTCAGCGTCTCGAACCCGGCCAGTTTCCAGCGGTCGGGGCTGGCCAGATGGGTGCGCTCCTGGCCGCGCTTGCCCAGATAGTCGGCCTTCTTCTTGGAAATCGCCCAGCCAAGGTTCAGGTCCTGCGGGATCACCGTGCCGTCGGTTTCATCGCCGATCATGATGAAGCCCTTCTCGGCCCGCATGATGTGCATGGCTTCGGTGCCGTAAGGCATGACGCCAAACTCCTTGCCCGCCTTCATCAGCGCCTCCCACAGCACAAGGCCGTGGCTGGCAGGGGTGGCAATTTCATAGCTGAGCTCGCCCGAGAACGAGATGCGGTGCACCCGCACCGGCAGCCCGCCCAGCGTGCCATCGGCGAAGGTCATGAAGGGCATCGTTTCCTTCGAGACATCCATCCCGCCCAGCTTTTCCAGCACCTTGCGGGCGTTGGGGCCAGCGACGGCGATCTGGGCGTATTGCTCGGTGACATTGGCGGTGTAGACCTTCCAGTCCCACCACTCGCACTGCAGCCAATCCTCCATCCAGGCGTGGATCCGGTCAGCCCCGCCGGTGGTGGTGTGGCATAGCCAGCTGTCCTCGGACAACCGGATGACCACGCCGTCATCGGACAGGAAGCCCTGCTCGTTGCACATCAGACCATAGCGGCACTTGCCGATGCCAAGGTTCGACATGACGTTGGTATAGAGCATGTCCAGGAACTTGCCCGCATCCGGGCCCTTGACGATGATCTTGCCCAGCGTAGAGGCGTCCAGCATGCCGACATTGGCGCGGGCGTTCAGGATCTCGCGGTGCACGGCCTGTTCGTGGGTCTCACCGGCGCGCGGATAGCAATAGGCGCGGCGCCACAGGCCAACCGGTTCCAGATAGGCGCCATTGGCCTCATGCCAGCCATGCATCGGCGAGCGGCGCAGCGGCTGGAAGATCTCGCCCCGGCTTTCGCCCGCCAGCGCGCCCAAGGGAACGGGCGTATAGGGCGGGCGGAAGGTGGTGGTGCCGACATTCGGGATCTTGTCGTTCAGCGCCCCGGCCAGAACGGCCAGACCATTGATGTTCGACAGCTTGCCCTGATCGGTCGCCATGCCCAGCGTGGTATAGCGCTTGGTGTGCTCGACCGAGGTATAGCCTTCGCGCGCGGCGAGCTGCACATCGGACACCTTCACATCGTTCTGGTAGTCGAGCCACATCTTCATCTTCAGCGCCGGACCTGCGCCCTGCGGCATGATCCAGACGGCCTCCATAGGGGCCTCTTTCACCACAGCCGCCTGCACGGCCGCGCCGCCCAGCTGCTCTGCCACATCGGCAAGCACGGCCGCCGCCGAAAGGTTGCCATTGGCCGCACCGACCACCGCCACCATGGCCTCGCCGTCCTGATTGGTCGGCGGACGTTTGGGATCGGGGCGGAAATGGGCCTGGGCTTCATCCCAGACAAGTTTGCCTGCGCAATGGCTCCACAGGTGAACCACCGGCGACCAACCGCCCGACATGGCGACCGCGTCGCAGGCGATCTCCTCCAGCGGTGCGCCCTCACCGGCCTGCAGCCCGATCGAGACGCCGGTCACGCGCTTGCCGCCCTTGACCTTGACAACGGCCTTGCCGGGCTCGACCCGGATGCCCAAGGCGCGGGCCCTGGCAGGCAGCTCTCCGGTCAGGGTCGAGCGGGCATCGACGATCACCGGCACCTCAAGCCCGGCCTCTTTCAAGGCGATGGCCGTGCGATAGGCGTCGTCATTGTTGGTGACAACCACGGTGCGGTCGCCGGGCGACACGGCCCAGTTCACGACATAGTCGCGCACCGCGCTGGCCAGCATCACGCCGGGAATGTCGTTGCCGGCAAAGGACAGCGGCCGTTCGATCGCGCCCTGGGCCGAAATGATCTTGCCAGCCCGGATGCGCCACAGCCGGTGGCGCGGACGCCCGTCGCCCGGAGTATGGTCGGCCACCTTTTCGTCAGCCAGCACATAGCCATGGTCATAGACCCCGGCCGCCATGCAGCGCAGGCGCATCGTGACATTGGACAGCTTTTCAAGGGCCTGAACGGTGTCTTTGACCCATTGATCCGCCGATTTGCCGTCGATCACATCGCCATCGACCGGCGCACGGCCACCCCAATGCGCGGTCTGCTCGACGAGGAAAACCCGCTTGCCCGCCTGCCCGGCCACCAGCGCCGCCTGCAGACCGGCAATGCCGCCGCCGACAATGAACAGGTCGCAGAAGGCATAGGCATATTCATAACGGTCGGTTTCGGGGCCCTGCGGCACCTTGCCAAGACCGGCGGACTGCCGGACGATCGGCTCGAAGACATGTTTCCAGGCAAAGCGCGGGAACATGAAGGTCTTGTAGTAGAAGCCTGCGGGCAGGAAGCGCGCTGCATAGTTGTTGACCACGCCCACGTCGAACTCAAGGCTCGGCCAGTGGTTCTGCGAGGTTGCCGTAAGGCCATCGAAGAGCTCGGTCGTGGTGACGCGCTGGTTCGGCTCGAACCGGCCGCCCTCGCCCATGTTGACCAGCGCATTCGGCTCTTCGGCGCCCGAAGCGACGATGCCGCGCGGGCGGTGATACTTGAACGACCGGCCGACCAGCATCTGGTCATTGGCCAGCAGCGCGGCCGCCAGGGTGTCACCGGCCAGACCGGAAAGGCGCTTGCCGTTGAAGGTGAAATTCGCCTGACGGCTGCGGTCGATCAGACGACCGCCCTTGGAAAGACGGGTGCTCACTTGTAGCCCTCCCAGTTGGGCCGCTTGGCCTTGATCTTGGCCTGCAGATCGGCAGGCGGTGCGCTGGATTGCGCCGGATAGGTGCCGAACACCTCCAGCGTGGCGGTGCAACGGGCGGCCAGGAACCACTTGCCGCAACCATAGGCATGGCGCCAGCGTTCGAAATGCACGCCTTTGGGGTTCTTGCGGGCGAACATGTAGGCTTCGAACTCTTCCGGGGTCGAGCCGGGCCCGAAACGCTTCAGATGCGCCTCATAGCCGGGGGTCAGTTCGGTCTCTTCGGCCTTCACGCCGCAGTAGGGGCATTCAAGGATGAGCATGTCTCACTCCACCTTTGTCCGGGGGCCGGATTTTTCCAAAAATCCGGTCCGGAATTTTCCAAAATTCCGGCGAAGATCCTTGCAAGGATCTTCTTGCGCTGCGGGGGCCATCAGTGCGCCACACCGGCAGCCACCGACTCGTCGATGAACTTGCCTTCCTTGAAGCGCCACATGCTGAACTCTTCGGCCAAGGGGCCGGGCTCGCCCTTGGCCATCAGTTCCGCCATCGCCCAGCCCGAGCCCGGGATCGCCTTGAAG
>JALQYS010000464.1 GCA_023254015.1 Paracoccaceae bacterium | reverse complement strand
CCAAAAGGATTTATGACTACGCCGCGCGAAACTCCTAAGCGTCGACCAGTAGATGTTCGCATTCAAGATTGGCGAGAAGTGTATGAGCCACAAAGCTTTGGGCATTTGCAAAAACAAGCTGGCCGTTGCGGCCGGAGTCGAGATGGGGTCAAGCCACCCGCTTGCAATCGCCATCCTGAACAAGGCCAAGGACGCAAGCGTGACCGCTTTGTCGTCGCAGGATGCCAAGGCGCTGATGGGGAAAGGCGTGGTCGCGACGGTGGGCGGTGCGCCCGCATGGGTCGCCTCTCCGCGTTACGCGATGGAACATGGTGGGCTCGATGGCCTTGGTTTGCGACAGGCCACGATCTTTGAGGAGGATGGCAAGACCGCTGTTGCGGTGTTCCGCGAGAAGACCCCACTTGGGTTGCTCGCCATGCGGGACGAACCACGCGCGGATGCGAAGGACGCTGTCCGCCAGCTGACGGCCATGGGAGTGACTTCGGTGATCCTGACCGGGGACAACCCTCACACAGCCGCCGCGATTGCCGGAAGCCTCGGACTGAAGTTCGAGGCCGACATGATGCCTGAAGACAAGCTCGCCTATATCCGCGAGATCGGCTCCAAGGGCGGCGTCATGATGATCGGTGACGGCATCAACGATGCGCCGGCGCTGAAGCAGGCAAGTGTTGGCGTGGCGATGGGATCGGGCACCGATGTGGCGCTGGAAACCGCCGATGCGGCAATCCTGCGCGACCGGGTGACCGACATCCCTGCCACGATCCGCCTGTCACGGGCCGCGATGGCCAACATCCGCCAGAACGTTTCCATCGCGTTGGGGCTGAAAGCCGTGTTTCTGGTGACCTCGGTTTTCGGTCTGACCGGCCTGTGGATCGCGATCCTGGCCGATACCGGGGCAACGGTGCTGGTAACCCTGAACGCCCTGCGCCTCTTGCGGTTCAATCCCGAGCGTGAGAGCTGACACCATGATCTCGGGTTTTGGCTGGGCCGCGCTGGCCCTTCTGTTCGGTTATTTGGCTCTGTTCTTCTGGGGCAGTGCCTTGGCGGCGCAAGCGGCGGGGCGATCCGTCTGGCTGTTTTCGCGCGCCAAGGGGCGCGACCGGGTGGCCGCGATGGGGTTTCGTGCGGCCTTTGCGCTGGCCTTCTTCGGACCGCTTCTCTGGCTTGCTGTCCCCGCGCTACACAAGGTCGATCCGCTTTGGACCGAGGGGCGCGCACCCCTTCTTGGGCTGCTCGGGGTGTTTGTCGCCGGGCTTGGCGCGATGGTGGCCTTTGCCGCGCAGATGTCGATGGGATCATCCTGGCGCGTCGGCGTGGCGGGCGGCGAGACCGGCGATCTGGTCTCGAACGGGCTCTACCGCTTCAGCCGCAACCCAACCTTTGTCGGTCAGTTTGCCCTTCTGGCAGGTGTTGCGATGGCGGTTCCGGCAGTCCCAACAGTCCTCGCGCCAATCCTGTTTCTGTGGTCGGCCAGCACGCAAGTCCGGTCGGAAGAGGCCGCCCTGCGCTTGGCCATTGGGCCGGATTATGACCGTTATGCGGCATCGGTTCCCCGCTGGATCGGCATCAACCGCAAGGCTGAACAATGACCAACGCGAAGCTGATTTCGGTGATCGCTGCCGCAGTGGTCGCAGACCAGGTGACCAAGGCAACAGCGCTGTCGCTCCTGACGCAGGGGACTGCGGTTCCGGTTCTTCCGGGCTTCAATCTCACCCTTGGCTTCAACGAGGGTGCGAGTTTCGGAATGATGGGCGGGCTCATGGCGGGCAAGCCTCTTTTGATGGCGGCGCTGACGGGCGTGCTGACTGTTGCCTTCGCGGTCATGGCATTCCGGGCGCGGCACCCGCTGGAACGCGCGGGTTTTGCGCTGGTCGTGGGCGGGGCGCTTGGCAACATCATCGACAGGGTGCGGCAAGGGGCCGTCACTGACTTCCTTGATTTCTATTGGCGCGACTGGCACTGGCCCACATTCAACGTCGCCGATATTGCGATCACCTTAGGCGCGGTCCTGATCCTTGCCGCCTCATTTCCCCTTTGTCGCCGCAAGGAGCCTGTTCTTGACCAACACTGACCCGCAGAGCCTTTCGCGCGACGACTTGCCCTTGACCGCCGCCTTCCTTATTGCGCTGGCGGCCACGCTTGGTGCGCTTTTCATCGGCGAGGTGCTGGGCCAGATGCCTTGCACGCTGTGCTGGTATCAGCGCATCGCCATGTTCCCGCTGGTGCCGATCCTCGGCCTTTCGCTCTGGCGCGGGGACGGCATGGCACGCACCTACGCCTTGCCGCTGGTCTTGGCCGGGCTGGCGCTTGCGGCCTGGCATTCGGGGCTTTACGCAGGGATCCTGCCCGCGCCCATCGTGCCCTGCACCGAGAACGGCCCATCCTGCACCGGCGAGGCGCAGGTCATCCTTGGCGTGCCGATCCCGTATCTTTCCATGGTCGCCTTTGTGGCGGTCCTTGCCTGTCTCCTCTTGCCGAAAGGACAACGCCCATGAATCGTCGCAATCTCCTGATCGGAGCATCCGCACTCGGGCTCGCCGCCTTTGCAGGCGGCGCCATCATCCTGAACCGTCGCCGTTCGGCCGAGGCGGAGGCAGTGGCTGCCGCCACGCCTGCCGTAGATCCGGCGCTTTTGGTCCGAGAGTATTCCCCCAGCTTCGGTCCCGCCGATGCGCCGGTCACATTGGTCGAGTTCTTCGATCCCTCTTGCGAGGCCTGCCGGGCCTACCACCCGGTGGTGCAGGAAATCCGGCGGCAGTTTCCGACTCAGGTCCGCGTTGTGTTGCGCTACACCGTCTTCCATGAAGGCTCGGACGAGGCCGTGCGCATCCTTGAAGCTGCGCGGATGCAGGACAAGTTCGAACCGGTGCTGGACGCGCTGCTGGAGCAGCAGCCCGGCTGGGCCGTTCATGGCGCGCCAGAGATGGATGTCGCCTGGGAAATCGCCGGTGCCGCAGGTCTCAATCTAGATAAGGCGGAAACCGACCAGTTCTTCCCGGGGATCACCGGCATTCTGAACCAGGACGCGGCCGATGTCGAAGCACTGGCCATCCGTCAGACCCCGACCTTCTTTCTGAACGGGAAGCGGCTGGAAAACTTCAGCGCCGAAAGCCTGATCGCGGATGTCCGCTTTGCGGTGGAGAACAACTGACGGCGTTCAGGACCGGTTGGCGAAGGCCGAAAACAGGGCCAGCGTCCGCGCGCTCACGTGATGCTCGATGCCCTCGGCATCGCGCTCCGCCGTCTCGGGATCGAGACCCAGACTGATGAGAAAACGCAGCACGATTTCGTGCCGACGCCGGCATTCCTGTGCCAGCGCACGCCCGTCTTCCGTCAGAAAGACCGACCGATACTTCGCGCGGGTGATCAGTCCCTCCCGCGCCAGACGGTCGAGCGTCTTGCTCACTGTCGGCACCTTCACGCCAAGCCGCGCGGCGATGTCCACGGGCCGCGCCTCGCCTTGATCGTGGATCAACTCCGCGATCAGTTCGACGTAATCTTCGGCCAGCTCATTGCGCCGGGCTTCGCGCACGCCCTGAAACGCTCCGGCGCGTAGATCCGCGGGCCGGTCATCCGACATAAAGTGGGGTGCAGGATCGAGCTCTGTCATCATGGCAGTCTCGCATGGAATGGATTGACAAGTAAAGGCGCAGAGAAGATTGTTAGCCTTACCTAACTTTGTGTGCCAAGACTTTGGTACGACCATAAAAGTGTAGAAAGCAAAATCCATGTCCGCGAACGCTTGGCGTCGAGAGAGCGAGACACCATCCCTTTCGGAAGTCTTCCGCAGCATCGCGGTCGGCAACGGCGGCACCAGCAGGTTTAGGCGCTTCCTTGCTTTCATCGGACCAGGCTACCTTGTGGCGGTGGGCTACATGGACCCCGGAAACTGGGCGACCTCGCTCGCGGGCGGGGCGGCCTTTGGCTACACGCTTTTATTCGTGGCCCTGCTGTCGAACATCATGGCGATCCTACTCCAGTCACTATGCGCGCGGCTCGCTGTCGCCTCGGGGCGCGATCTGGCGCAGGCCTGCCGCGATGCCTTCCCCAAGTGGATGTCGGTCCCACTGTGGGTGCTGGCGGAGGGGGCGATCATCGCCACGGACCTGGCAGAGGTGATCGGCACCGCCATCGGCCTGAACCTTTTGTTCGGGATTCCGCTGGAGATTGGCATCTTCATCACCGCCGCCGACGTCTTCCTGATCCTGTGGTTGCAAAACAAGGGCTTCCGCTGGATCGAGGCGCTGATCATTTCGCTGATGGCCCTGATTGCCGCCTGCTTTGTCGTCCTGATCGCGCAGGCCGATCCGGTCTGGGGTGAGGTCATCGCCGGCTTCGCTCCCAGCCGCGAGATCTTGGGCAACCCGACCATGCTCTATCTGGCGCTAGGGATCATCGGTGCGACCGTGATGCCGCATAACCTCTATCTGCATTCCGGCATCGTGCAGACCCGCGCCTTCGGCCTTGATATGCCTGCCAAGCGCGAGGCGCTGCGGATGGCGACATGGGACAGCACCATCGCGCTTATGTTCGCTTTGACGATCAATGCCTCGATCCTGATCCTCGCGGCCGCCGCCTTCTACACCGTGGGCGAAAACGATGTGGCCGAGATCGACAAGGCGCATCTTTTGCTGGAGCCGCTGCTGGGATCATCGCTCGCGCCGATCCTATTTGGGGTGGCGCTGTTGTGCGCGGGGCTCAACTCCACCGTCACAGCCACCATGGCCGGGCAAATCGTGATGGAGGGGTTCATCAACCTGCGCATCGCACCTTGGGCGCGGCGGCTGATCACCCGCTGCCTTGCAATCCTGCCCGCCATCTTCGTGATCCTGCTCTACGGCAGCGAAGGCGTGGGTCAGCTTTTGATCCTGAGCCAGGTCGTTTTGTCGTTCCAACTGCCCTTTGCCATTGTGCCTTTGGTCATGTTCACCGCCAGCCGCGCCAAGATGGGTGAACTCGTGGCCCCGCGCTGGCTGACCGGCCTGTGCTGGCTGATCGCGGCTGTCATCATCGTGCTGAACATAAACCTGCTGTCTACCGTTCTGTTAGGCTGACTCCAGCAAATTCCATCCAGTTACGCAAGGTAAAGCCGGTCACGGAATCTCGCTTGAAGTGCAAGGGTATGGCCGTGCAGCGTAATCAGATCAGCAGCACCTGAGTGCCGACTTGCGCAATGTCGTAGAGTTCGATGACATGCTCGTTGTACAGACCGATGCAGCCATTCGATGATCTGCGTCCTATCTTTCGGGTGTCGTGAGTACCGTGGATCAAGTAGGCTGGCCAGGACAGATACAATCCGCGGACACCCAGTGGGTTGTCCTTGGCTCCACCCTCCACCATCTTCGGCCAGTCAAGGTTGCGCTCGAGCATCGAAGCCGTTGGGCGCCACGGCGGGTTCACGGCCTTGCGGACAATCTCGGTCCGCCCGAGCCGGGTCAGTTCCTCGGACAGAGGGACGGATGAGGGATATAGCAGGTAAATCGACTGATCCTCTGACCAATAATGGAGTGCACGTGACTTGGTATCCGCCAGAATTGCACCACCCCGAGTATTCTCAAAATAGTCCTGCCACTGCGGCATCCGGAAGCTGGACACGTTGTTCCGCACGCTGCTTGACGCGGGAGCTTGAAACTCCGTGCTGCCTTCCTGTGACCGGGCCGGCAGGGCTGCAAGACTGGCCACCCCGATTGCACCACCCAGCAACGCCCGCCGCTTCACCAAATCGTTGGTCATGGAACACTCCTTCACACGCTTTTCGCGAGTGGAAGTATCGTTCGCTCGTAGACGAGACAAATCAAACAGCCGTTAGCAGTCGGTGCTCGCGGCGAGGAGCGCGACCATCCTTTCTCCCCGCAACCGTACGATAGGCTATCTGGCGGTTTGCAGGCGACGAATATATCCGATCACCTCTTGGTAGTCCTGTTCAAACCTGACAATCCTTCCACAGTTTCAAGCCCACGTCGAAGATCGATCACGTTCCCACCAATCTGACAATGCTGTGATCTGCGAATAGATGCATTGCACCTCAAGCTACTAGAGCAGTTAGCCGTCACCCCTGATTTAGGGGTTGTGGCACGATTGTTCTTTCCAGACGCACGCCAATTTTCGAGCAGGAAGCCTGTCCAAAGCTGGGCGAGTTTGGGGGCAGCCATCGCGGCAGGCACCCTTTTTGTCATGGCTCTGCAGCCATACTCGATCCTGCCGTTTGCGCTGATCGCCTTCGCTATCCTGACAGTTTTGGTGCGTAGCGCATCAGGTTTCTTCGCCTTCGGGCTGGGATACTTCTTCGGCCTTGGTCAATTCGTGCCCGGGCTGTTCTGGATCACCGAAAGTTTTCAGGTCGAGGCGGACCGGTTCGGTTGGCTGGCTCTGCCGGCGGTTCTTGGTCTTTCGGCGCTTTTGTCGGTCTTTCCTGCCCTGGCCTGCGCTCTGGCGGCACGGATGGAACGCGCCGGGTTGTCGTTGGCGCTCTCAATGGCGACAAGCTGGACCGCCACGGAGTGGCTGCGTGGCCATGTTCTCACCGGGTTTCCCTGGAACCTGGCTGCTTACACATTGTCTGACTGGCTGGTTGCCGCGCAGGCTTCCGCTGTCTTCGGAAGCTACGGCCTGGGATTTCTTCTGGTGCTCTGCGCTGCGCTGGCCGGACTGGCCGTTGTCTCGGACGACAACGGGAAACGTATCCGCCACCTCGCCACCGCGGGCGCAATCGCCTTGTCGGTCACCGGATTTGGTGCGATGCGCTTGCTGCTCGCCGATGTGCCGTCAGAGCGCGGCGCGCAAATCCGTGTCGTTCAACCGAACATTGCACAAAGTGCCAAGTGGGATGATGCCGCTCGAGACGGGAACATCCTGAAGCTTCTTGCACTTTCTGCCCGGCCGGGCGACTTCGACATTCTGCTGTGGCCGGAAACCGCTTGGCCAGGGTTTCTGGCAGAGGACGCCGGCGCCAGGGCGATGTTGGGCTGGCTCTTGCCCAAGACCGGCGTCTTGCTGACCGGCAGCCCGGAAAGGGAGGAAACCGGGGCCGAGACAGTCTACCGGAATGCCGTGCTTGCTATCTCTCGTGACGGCACCATTCTGACGCGCTATGCCAAGCATCATCTCGTTCCGTTCGGTGAGTACATTCCGTGGCGGAACCTTTTGCCCCTTCAGCGTCTGGTTCAATCGCTCGGAGACTTCACGCCAGGGCCAGGACCACGGACACTGGCGTTCGGCCCACACCCCTATGCGGGGATCGCAATCTGCTATGAGATCATTTTTCCCGGACATGTCGTCGATGATGCGATAAGACCGGACTGGATCTTCAACGCGACAAACGACGCCTGGTTCGGTGCCTCGATCGGGCCATGGCAGCATTTGGCATCGGCCCGGATGCGGGCCATCGAAGAAGGCCTGCCTCTGGTGCGGGCCGCCAACACGGGAATTTCTGCGGTGGTTGATTCTTACGGGGCAACCTTGGCAATGCTCGAAATCGATAGGTCAGGCGTGATCGACATCCGCTTGCCCCGCCCATTGCCCGCAACCATCTACGCCCGCTTCGGAGACTGGGCGCTTCTCATTATTATGCTCACTTCATGGGCCATCAGTGGCTACTGGGCCCGCCGGCACCGGGCAAACCTGAAAAGTGTATCGAAATGATCGGGGCGCTCTTTGCAACCATCGGGTTCATTTGGGGTTACCTCGTTGCGCGGCGGCGGGGCGGAAAGACCCTCGACCGCTTGCAGTATGGCGCAGGCTTTGCCATCGCCTTCGGGCTGTTCGGCACCCTCCTCGGAATCGCCCTCGCAAGGTATCTTGGGGCAGCCTGATCGGCGAAACCTTGCCGGTCCTGAAACTCTCACCTTCTTGTCGGTTGAACCTCTAGTTGCTCGAGGCTCTAGACGGCAGGCTGTTCTCTCAGTCCGGACTGTTCATGCGTCTTCGTCCTCTTCAGATCATCCTTTGGATCGCCGCCACTGCGGCTGTTGCCACGTTCTCAGCGGTGCGGTGGTGGCCTGCCACGGACGACACCGCAACAGCAGCTGCAGCCTTCGCGCCTGCCTTCACGCTTGCGGACAGCGAAGGCCGTATCCGCTCGACTGCCGAATTCCGCGGAAAATTCCTGTTGGTGTTCTTCGGCTTTACAAGCTGCCCGGATGTCTGTCCGACGACGCTCTCCGAAGTCGCGCAGGTCATGGATGATCTTGGATCTGACGCAGAATCGGTGCAGCCGATTTTCATTTCGATCGATCCCGAACGGGACAGGCGTCTGGGGCTGGCCGACTACACAACGGCCTTTCATCCAGCGATCCTTGGTTTGGCAGGAAGCGAAGAGCAAACTGAATCCGCGGCCGCAAGCTTCAAGATTTTCTACTCGCGGGAAGCCGACGCCTCATCGCCGGACGGGTACACGATGGCGCACAGTCCCGGCCTTTATCTCATCGGCCCCGATGGCGCGTGGCTGCGTCAATTCACCTACGGCACATCTGCGCCCGAAATCCTTTCCGACCTTCAATCGAGACTTTGACCTATGAAACACTTCCTTCTTGCCACATCACTCGTCCTCTCTGCGCCTGCCGCGATGGCCTGTGAGACCGCGACAATCGGCGATCTTACCGTTGAACACGCCTGGTCCAAGGTGACGATCGGCGCGGGACGACCCGGCGTGTTCTATGTGGAGATCAAGAACACCGGGACGTCCGACGATGCGCTTGTTGGTATCGCGACGCCAGCCGCCGAAATGCCGATGTTGCACGAGACTGTGGTGCAGGATGGCATCGCATCGATGCCGCATGCGATGTCAATTCCGGTGCCGGCCGGTCAAAGTGTGCTGCTCGCGCCAGGGGGTTACCACGGCATGCTGATGGGGCTGACGACAGCCCTCAAGGAGGGCGACAGCTTTCCGGTTAGCCTTTCCTTCGAAAAAGCTGGTGAGGTGACCGTGAATGCCGATGTCCTCTCGTTGCGCGCGGAGGGGCCGGATTGCGCCGACGCAGGGCAATAATCCTCGGCACTGCAGGGGCAGTTGGAGCCGTCGCCTTCATGCTGGGCGTCGGAGCCTATCGCACGCGCAACCGACCAGCCCGCAGCGAGGTCCTGCCTGTGCCGATCGGTCGGATGACCTGGACATTGATCGACCACAAGGGTCGCTTGGTCCGACCCACTGACTGGGCCGGTCGCCCGGTTATGGTATTCTTCGGTTTCACTTGGTGCCCGGACGTCTGCCCGACCACATTGAGCGACATATCGCTCTGGCTCGAGGAACTGGGTG
>JALQYS010000087.1 GCA_023254015.1 Paracoccaceae bacterium | reverse complement strand
CCGCAGCGCGCTGGCCATGGGTGCCGACCGGGCCGTCCACGTCGTCACCGATGACGAAGTCGAGCCGCTGGCCGTGGCCAAGATCCTCAAGGGCGTGGCAGAAGAAGAAGCGCCGGCCCTGATCGTCATGGGCAAGCAGGCGATCGATGATGACAGCAACCAGACCGGGCAGATGCTCGCCGCGCTGATGGGCCGCCCGCAGGGGACCTTCGCCAACGAAGTCAGCGTCGAGGGCGATCACGTTGTGGTGAAGCGCGAAGTCGACGGCGGGCTCGAGACGGTCAAGCTGGCGCTGCCGGCGATCGTCACCACCGACCTGCGCCTCAACGAGCCGCGCTATGCCTCGCTGCCCAACATCATGAAGGCCAAGTCCAAGCCGCTCGCGATCAAGGCGCCGGGGGACTACGGGGTGGACATTGCCCCGCGCCTCAAGACCCTCAAGGTTAGCGAACCGCCGGTGCGCAGCGCCGGGATCAAGGTGGCCGACGTGGATGCCCTCGTCGCCAAGCTCAAGGAGTTGGCAGCCTAATCACACATCAGTCGGGTGCCGGGCCTTGCACTCTCCTCGGCCGGGTGCGCGCCGTCCCCGCTTCTTCGGGTTCCCTTTCTTCGCCCGACAGAAGCGGGGGCGAACTGTAACGAAGGAAGACTAGAATGAAGACGCTCGTTTGGGTCGAACACGACAACGCCTCGGTCAAGGACGCCACGCTTGCCGCCGTCACCGCCGCTTCGCAGCTTGGCGAAGTGCACCTGCTGGTTGCCGGATCGAGCTGCGCCGGTGTGGCCGCCGAAGCCGCCAAGATCGCCGGAGTGGGCAAGGTCCACCTGGCCGACGATGCGGCCTATGCCAATGCGCTCGCTGAAAACGTCGCGCCGCTGGTGGCCGGCCTGATGGCCAGCCACGATGCCTTTGTTGCCCCTGCCACCACCACCGGCAAGAACATCGCCCCGCGCGTCGCCGCTCTGCTCGACGTGATGCAGATCAGCGATATCCTTTCGGTCGAAGGCCCCAAGACCTTCACCCGCCCGATCTATGCCGGCAACGCGATCGCCACGGTTGAATCGAGCGATGCCAAGCTGGTCATCACCGTGCGCGGCACCGCTTTCGCCAAGGCTGAAACCAGCGGCGGTTCGGGCAGCGTCGAGGCGGTTTCGGGTGCGGGCGACGCCGGCACCAGCAGCTTCATGGGCTCGGAAATCGCCAAGAGCGAACGCCCCGAACTGACCAGCGCCAAGGTAATCGTTTCGGGCGGCCGCGCGCTCAAGGATGCGGACACCTTCAAGGCCACGATCTTCCCGCTGGCTGACAAGCTGGGTGCCGCAGTTGGCGCCAGCCGCGCTGCGGTTGATGCAGGCTATGTCCCCAACGATTTCCAGGTCGGCCAGACCGGCAAGATCGTGGCCCCGGAAGTCTACATCGCGGTCGGCATCTCGGGCGCGATCCAGCACCTTGCGGGGATGAAGGATTCGAAGACCATCATCGCGATCAACAAGGACGAGGATGCCCCGATCTTCCAGGTCGCCGACATCGGCCTCGTCGCGGATCTGTTCAACGCGGTGCCGGAACTGGTGGCAAAGTCATGATCTGCGCCGACATCGTCATTGTAGGAGCGGGACATGCTGGAGCTCAGTGCGCAATTTCGCTTCGGCAGAATGGCTTTCTTGGGACAATCTCGATAATCGGACGTGAGGAGGAGTTTCCATACGAACGACCTCCGCTCTCGAAGGAATACTTCGCCCGAGAAAAGACCTTTAATCGTCTCCTGATCCGACCGGCGGAATTCTGGCGGGAAAAGGACATCTCGATGCGGCTCGGAATTGAGGTCGTAGGAGTCGATCCTTCGACCAAGACACTTCGATGCTCTGATGGGCAGACCGTTAGCTATGGCAGACTAGTTTGGGCTGCCGGAGGAGACCCGCGCAAGCTAACTTGCCCTGGTTCAACCCTGAAGGGTATTCATGCGGTTAGGACACGAGCGGACTGTGACGATCTCGTCGCTGAAGTTGATCGCGGGGTCAGAAAGATTGCGATCATCGGAGGTGGCTATATTGGATTGGAAGCCGCTGCCGTACTTAGGAAAATGGACGTTGATGTTGTTCTGTTCGAGTCGCTTGATCGGGTCCTTTCTCGCGTAGCTGGAACGGAGCTCTCGGCGTTCTACGAAACCGTTCATCGCGAAAACGGAGTGGATTTGCGAACTGGCGTCACTGTCGATGCGATTGTTGGCGAAGACCGCGTCGAAGGCGTGAGGCTTTCAGATGGTTCGATAGTCGCTGTCGAGGCGGTGGTGGTCGGCATCGGGATTGTGCCGAGCGTCGGGCCCTTGCTGGCTGCCGGTGCAGAGGGCGGAAATGGAATTCTCGTCGACGAATATTGCCGCACATCCGTGCCCGACGTCTATGCCATTGGAGACTGCGCTGCGTTCAGTTGTTTGCACGCTGACAAGGCAGTCATCCGCGTCGAGTCGGTGCAAAACGCTAACGATCAGGCGTCTTGTGTCGCCAGGCATATTTGCGGCGATCCGGTTCCCTATCAGGCGTTCCCCTGGTTCTGGTCCAACCAGTACGACCTGCGCCTCCAGACGGCTGGCCTGTCCATCGGTTACGACGAAACAGTAGTTAGAGGGCAACTCTCTGATCGCGAGTTTTCAGTCGCCTACTTGAAGAGAGGGCGGATCATCGCGATCGACTGCATCAATGCCACTAAGGACTACGTCTACGGACGCAAGCTGATCGAAGCTGGAGCGCGTCCATCACCCTCGGAACTGTCGAAACCGGAAATCCAGATGAAAGATATCCTCCAGGATGCAACATCCCATACGCCCGCGTAAGACCGTTTTCATGTCGAAGTCGTGACGGGCTCATGCAAGGCACCATTTTCGAAGCGGCCGCAAAGCTGTCCTTATTTGGCCTGGCGATTTCGCTAGGCCCCGAAATTGCCTTTGCGCAGAGGGCAGCCGACAACGTTACAACCCAGTCGAGCGATGCTTTCGGTCGAACGGTCGGGACGGAAAAGAGCGGGCTTTACAGCAGCGACGACGTGCGAGGGTTTGATCCGGTCGAGGCTGGCAATGTGAGATTGGAAGGCTTATACTTCGACCTCGTTGACAAGATTTCTCCTCGACTTGTCGACGGGAGCTCCATTCGCGTTGGGCCCGCAGCGTTGCAGTTTCCGTTCCCTGCTCCCACCGGCCTCGTCGACTATGCGTTGAACAAACCGGGCAATGCAGCCGGCCTCAGCGTTACGCTGGAAACGGGCGGCAGCTCAATCCGCGGCTACGGGGGCTCGGCAGAGTTCAAGAAGCCGCCAGGCGGCTCCGGCATAGGACTCGCGGGTGGTTTGGGATGGCGGCAGGCGGTTACGTCCGAAGGCAGTCGGTACCACTACGAATCCGCCGGCGGAACCATCTCCTGGCACCCGGCGCGTGACACTGAGATCCTATTGTTTGGCGGCGGTCTGTTTGTCCGTGGAGACAAGGCACGTCCGACAATCTATGTATCAGGCAGCCTCGCTCCTCCCAGGCTGGAAAGAGGACTCTATCTGTCGCAGGACTGGGCCAGGCGCGATACTGACACATGGTTGATCGGCACCAACCTGAAGACTTCGTTGCGAGGAATTCAGATCGAGGCAGGTTTAATCTGGTCTGAAAAGGACAACCATTCAACATTTTCGGATATCCTGAGCGATGTGACGTCCAATGGATCGGCTGGTCGCCATAGAATCGTTGCGAACCTCGGAGATCGCGACGCATCGCTTTCAGGAGAAATACGAGCAGTCAAGCGATGGGCAGGAAGCAGGATCGACCAGCGACTGGTTGCAAGCGTACGTGGGCGTTCCCGCCAGCGTCGATTTGGGGGCAGCATGGCGTTGGATTTGGGGGCGACCAGTCTTCTGGAGCGACAAGCCTTCCCCGAGCCGGATATCGTGATCGGCCCCAAGAATACGGATCATACAAATCAGCTGAGTCTGGGAATAGCTTATTCGCTTGTTTCCAGGTCCGGCATCACCTTGACCGCCGGCGTTTCGAAAAGCTACTACCGTAAGGAAGTCAGCTATGCCGATCCCAGTTTGGCAGATCCTGTCGTGAGCGAGAGTCCCGTTACCTGGAATTTTGGGGGGGCCTATCGTATTGTTTCTGGCGTCACAGTTTACGCTGCAGCGACGAGTGGCCGAGAGGAAGCATTGATCGCGCCGGATACGGCGACAAATCGCTCGGAGATTCCCGCCGCTATTCATACCCGACAGATCGAGGCTGGTGTGAGCGTGAAACTGGCGCCTAAGCTGACTCTGATCGCCGGAGCCTTTTCGATTACCAAGCCATATTTCGGTTTGGACGCGTCGCTGAAGTATCGTGAGCTAGGAGATCTGGACAACAGGGGAATTGAGTTTTCTTTGGCTGGGCGACTTGCGCCCGGCCTGGCTGTGGTAGCCGGCACGATGTTCCTTGACCCACGGGTATCCGGAGAAGCTGTTTCCGAAGGACGGATCGGAGCAAGGCCGGTCGGGCAACTCCGCAGACGCAGCGTCCTCAATCTTGATTGGCGTTCTAAGGCGGGGGCCGGTCCACTTTCGTTTGATCTCGCTATCGAGAGCCTGTCGGGCCGCGCCGGGAATGCTGCAAATTCCGTCAACTCGCCGCCGCGAACGGTTGTAAATCTTGGAGGACGATATCGCTTCACTGTGAGTGACAAGAACCTGGTGGTTCGTGCGCAGGCACTGAACGCGTTCAATGTCTACGGCTGGAACGTATCAAGCAGCGGCGGCTGGACTTACATCCCCGCGCGCAGTCTTTCCTTGCAAGTCGTTGCCGATTTTTAAATGATTGGGTATGGTTGATGAATTATGGTATCATAAAGTAATAATCAATTTAATTACTCAATTATTTCCAGCAGTTATAGCTATGAACTTTACAATTTGAAATATAAACCTTCATAAACTACGCTACTGTTTCGAAATTAGTAGATGTTAAAAATTGATCTATGTCAATGTTCCACTTCGCTGCAATCGGTACCGAGTCGTTACAATTTGAGCTTGGGGCGGGTTAAACCAGATGGAGGCGACGAGTGGCGACTGAAATGGCGCAGATGCAGGACGAAAGCACCACCCATGTTGATGTGCTGATCGTCGGAGCGGGGATTTCCGGAATCGGCTCGGCTTATCACTTGCAGTAACAGTGTCCGGGCAAGAGCTACGCAATCCTTGAAATGAAGGACACCTTCGGAGGAACTTGGGAAACTCACAAGTATCCCGGTGTGCGCTCGGACAGCGACCTTTACACCTTCGGCTATCGCTTCAAGCCGTGGGTCGGCACGCCGATCGCATCGGGGCAGGCAATTCTCGACTATATGGGCGAAGTGATCGAGGAGAACGGCATCGCCCCACATATCCGCTATGGCCACCGGATCACCAAGGCCTCATGGGACAGCAAGGCCAACCTCTGGACCGTCGAGGCGGTCCGCGCTTCGAATGGCGCGGCGGTGACATTCACCGCGAACTTCTTGTGGATGTGCCAGGGCTACTACGACCACGAAAAGCCCCATATCCCCGACTGGCCGGGTATGGACAGCTATAAGGGTAGATTTATCCATGCGCAGCTATGGGATCCGAGCATCGACTACAGCGGAAAGCGGATATTGGTGATCGGATCGGGTGCAACTGCCGCCACGGTGATCCCGGCGTTTGCCGAAAAGGCCGCCCATGTGACTATGTTGCAGCGATCGCCGACCTATTTCTATTGCTCCGAAAACAAGAACGAATTGGCTGACCGGCTGCGCGAGATCGGGATCGATGAACCGACCATCCATCGCGTGGTCCGAGCGCAGATCATGCATGATGGCGGGCGCCTGTCTGGGCGAGCGTTGAAGGAACCAGATGTTGTCTTCGAGGAGCTCAAGACGCTGGTTCGGAAGTTCACCGGTGTGGAGGATTTCTCGTTCGAACCCCACTTCACGCCAAAATACAGAGTTTGGCAACAGCGACTGGCCTTTTGCCCGGAAGGCGACATCTTCAAAGCGGCCGTTGCCGGTAAGCTGACAGTGATGACTGATACGCTCGAAACCTTTACCGAAAAGGGTGTTCGTACCTCGTCTGGTGAGGAGATAGAAGCCGACATCATCGTTGCTGCAACCGGATTCAACATGCTGATGATGGGCGGTATCCCGTTCTACGTCGACGGCAAAGAAGTCGATTGGCACGAGACCGTCAACTACCGCGGGATGATGTTCACTGGGGTTCCCAACATGGTCTGGGTGATGGGCTATTTCCGCGCCAGCTGGACCCTGCGGGTCGACATGCTGGGCGATTTCGTCTGCAATCTGCTCAACCACATGGACAAAAAGGGTGCCAAGCGCGTGGATGTCGCGCTGCGTGCGGAAGACCGGGCGATGCAACTCTTGGACTGGATTGAAGCCGATAACTTTAATCCGGGCTACCTGATGCGAGGGATCAAGCTATTGCCCAAGCGGGGGGACAAGCCCGAATGGCGCCACAACCAGGATTATTGGACCGAGCGGCACGAGATTCCTGCAACCGATCTGGACGGCGAAGAGTTTGTCTATGATTGCGTCGACGCCAAACAACGGCAAACCGAGCCAGTCTGAGACAACCCGAGTAAAGAGGGGCAAACAGACGGCGGAGCCAATTGAATTGGCGCCGCCGCACTGTTCCAACAATGCTGATCGGTCGGACGGTGCCTTCCCCGCACCGAAGCCTTGCCATGCATCAGTGAAGATATTCCAAAGCCAATGCGCCGAATCGTTGAAATACCCTCGATGCGCTCGCAACAGATCTTGACGGTCAAATCAGACTGGCCGGCGCGACACCGAGTTCTTCGAGAAACGGCGCGGCATAAAGAATCCGACCGGTTGTCTGGTTCGCGTCGGCAATGGCCAGCCGGTAGACAGCTTCGGCAATGAATTCAACGGGCTGCACACGGTCGCGGGTGCGATCATTGATAAGTCCGTGAACGGCGACGCCGGGGGTGTCAACCAAACCAGGGGATACCACATTCACCGCGATGCCGTCCGTCTGGACTTCGGCAGCCAAACCGGTGGTAAATCTTTCCAGAGCCACCTTGCACATGCCGTAAACGGTTCCGCCGCGGCTTCCGCCGTAGGGTGGTTTGGGATGCAGACCAGCTGGCGAAGAGATATTGACGATTGCTCCGCCGCCGCGCTTCCGCATTCCGGAAATGACCAGCTGAGCGAGATGAAAGGGGGCATAGACCTGAACCTCCATCATCAGCTTGAACCTCTTTTCCGGAAATTCCTCCACCGGGATGAAGTAAGTGATTGCCGCGTTGTTGATGAGCACGTCAACTGGACCGGCTTCTGCGATCAATCGCTCACGGTCGAATCCTTTTGCCAGATCCGCTTTGACAAAATGGGCGTCGGCTCCCGCCGAACGAAGGCGTTCGACAGTCATCTGCAAGCTTCCGGGCAACTTGCTTTCGCCTTCATCTGTCGTACGCGCAGTTGCAACAACACTTGCTCCGGCCATGGCAAGACGGGCACAGATGGCCTCACCGATGCCTCGGCTTGCACCGGTGACCAAAGCGCGCTTCCCTTTCAAAGGGCCGTTCAAATCAATAAGTGGCTTCGCCATCTCGCACCTCTCGCAATCAGATCTGTAAATGTCGAACTACTGAACGTCGGTCATTGCGGCGTCGGTCCTTCCAGTCTGTTTGGACGAACCCAGAGTTGGATAGCGCGCGCCAACAATCTTCCATCCCTGTCGAACAGGGCGACACCCGACGTACGGCGGCGGTCCGAAAGTTGATCCAACGGCCACGCAAGAATTATGCATTCGTCCCCAACACGCGGGCTTTCCAAGACCTCAGCTTGCATCATTGCCGTAAGGCCGCCGTTGATACCATCCTTGGCCAGCCAAGCATAGGAGCCTGGACAATCGATTGCGGACCAGATGTGTTCGGCCTGTAGGCAGCCATCGCCGCCAATGGCCGCAGCATCGACCTTCCAGACCCCGGCGACGAAGCCGGGAGGCAACTCGGAAACTTGCCCTGTATGCACGTGCAGGCCTTCGGTCGGCGCGACCTTGTCGCCGCAGCAGTAGCAGGTCGGGTGGGAGCAAGCTGCATGCCGCCCGGCCGCTCGAGCCTGTTCAAGCGAGGGTGGCGCAGGTACCTCTGGCAGGGCAGAGGAATCGCTCTTCACGGCTTCAGCGATGACCTTCCCGTCGTGGGTAAGGCGCGCCGAGTCTGAACTTGACTCGAATCTGAGCGGCACGTCCAGGGGAGCCGGCGCCCGCAGGTAGACCGCGCGGTGCCCGCCGGCGAGCCTAGCCACCAGTCCTGTGACGTACCCTCCATTTCCTGAGCGCGGTGGACCACGAAACCGTTCATCAATATAGACTGTTTTTTCCATCCGTCCGTCCGCCAATATTGTTTTCTATCAAGCCGTTCTAGGGCGAGCTGCAGGCGCCTGCCAGGGAGAGCGCAAGTCCTCTCCCGCCGATCGGGCCTCAATTCAAGGGTTCGTGAGACATCAGCATTTGCATTGCTATCTCACATACTCCATATTTGAAACTGCTGATTCCGACTACATCGTCTCGATGCGAACGGTCAATAGCAAGATACAGGATTTTCAATGGCTGATACAGGTTTCTCGGGTGGGCTTTTGCGGTTGCCGAACGTTGTTTCAGCAGTTGACCTGAAATTTGGATTTCGGATCGGGAGGGATAGCTTGCGAAAATTTGCGCCCTTGATTCGACGGCAGTTAGGCGTTCATTCAGTATCAAGGCATGGGGGGCGGCTTCTCGAGCCAACTATCGGATAGGGAGCCGACTCAGGCACCAACTTTTGCGGCATCGGTCGCAAGCTTAGGCTTCATGGAAAAGGAGAGTTCCAATCATGTCGGTTCAGACTGCGCCATTCGGGCGGGTTCGTGACAAGGTAGCGATTGTTACCGGTGCCGCTTCGGGGATCGGATTGGCAACGTTGGAGTTGCTGGTCGCTGAGGGCGCGTGCGTGGTGGCGGCCGACATCCAGGATGAGAAAGGAGCCCTGCTCGAACAGCGGTTCCCGAATCGGGTTCGCTATGCCCGATGCGATGTGACTGTCGAATCAGAAATTGCTGCAGCGGTTGCGCTTGCAAAGAGCGAATTTAGCGGCCTTGATATACTGTTCAACAATGCAGGAATTTCCGACGGCATGCGGAATATCGCGGATATCGATGCCGAACGCTGGGACTGGATTTTCAACATACTGTTGCGCGGCCCGATGCTTGGGACCAAGCACGCAATTCCGCTCATACTTGAGCGCGGGGGTGGGGCGATTATTAATACCGCTTCGGTCGCGGGACTCCAGGCCGGCTTTGGACCGCCGGCCTATTCCACGGCGAAATCTGCGCTCATCCATTTCACGCGAATGTCTGCAGCCCAGCTCTCCCCGCAGGGCATCAGGGTTAACGCGATTTGTCCGGGGCTGATTGCGACGTCAATTTTCGGAGCTTCGCAAGGCCTCACGCGGGAGGTCGCTGACCAGATGGCGGCGATGGTGGCGCAGAACGGACACGGGAGCCAACAGATCAAGAGTGCCGGGTTGCCGTCCGACATCGCGGAGGCAGTCCTCTATCTTGCGTCAGATTCTGGACGCTTCGTGACCGGCGTTCATCTTACGGTCGATGGCGGCATTACGGTCGGACCGCGCCATAGCTGGGACAGTGACGCGCAAACGCCATTCGCGTCGATGCTCAACGCAGCCGGTGTTGCCACAGCAAGCAGGTGAAAATGTCAAAACAAAATGGGACCACGCTGCCTGCGAGCAGTCCTCGACCGCTGGTTGACCATCCCGCCTTCGCATCGGTTGAAGCGGTTCGGGCCGGACTGGAGGATGTAGGCTATATTGCATCCATCAGAATTTCCACGGCGCTTTACGTGGCGGCACATCTGGAACGGCCACTCTTGGTTGAAGGTGCAGCTGGGGTTGGGAAGACCGAACTTGCACTATCCGCGGCCAAGCTGCTCGGATTACCGCTCATCCGGATGCAATGTTACGAAGGATTGGACGAATCCCGCGCGCTCTACGAGTGGAAATACGGCAAGCAACTACTCTACACCCAAATCCTGAAAGACACGATCGGTCATGAGCTGGGTGGTGCGCCGGACCTTGATAGCGCCTTGGTACGACTTCGCGGGCTCGGTGATCAGTTCTTTTCTGATGATTTTCTGGAACCCCGACCACTGCTCCGCGCACTCCGCGAGGAAAAGGGTGCGGTTCTGCTGATTGACGAAGTGGATAAGAGCGACGAGGCGTTCGAGGCTTTCCTGCTCGAAATACTGGGTTCCTACCAAGTTTCTATTCCCGAGCTCGGGGTAGTCTCCGCCAAAACGCCTCCGTTGGTCTTCCTTACTTCCAACAATCAGCGCGACCTTGGAGACGCACTCAAGCGCCGTTGTCTCCATCTGCACGTCCCGCTTCCGGACAGCGCGCTTGAACGCGAGATCGTTGCCTCGCGAATACCAGGCATTGACGAGAAGCTAAACCGGGCGCTGGTCGACTTCGTTCAGGCGCTGCGTCAGAAGGAGCTGCGTAAGAACCCCTCGATATCGGAGACCATCGACTGGGCGCGTGCGCTGCTCTTGCTCAATGCCGATGAACTCGGTGCAGAAGTGGTCCGGGACACGCTCAATGTATTGCTCAAGTTCGAACGCGATATTGAGGCCGTGCTTCCCGAAATAGACGAGTTGGTCGCCAATGCGAGAGCGCATTGAATTACCATGCAGCGAGCCCTTGAGGATCTGATCCGGGCATTGCGTGTCGCGGGGTTACCAATTTCCCCCGCCGATTCGATTGACGCCCATCGCGCGATCGACGTTACCGGATTCTCGGATCGCGGGCTGGCGAAGCATGCGCTTTGTGCGACGCTCGCCAAGAGCGGAGGCGAAGCAGCGGTCTTTGACATCGTGTTCGATGCGTTTTTCGAATCCCAGGCAATCAAGACCGGGGAAGCTGCTTCGCAAGGTCGCCAGCAAAATCTCGACGTCCTTCCCGAGGCGGAGGGAAGCGCCTTGGCTCAAATAATGCTTTCCGGTGACGAGGCATCACTGTCGATGGCAATGGCCAGCGCAGCCAACCGGATCGGCCTTAGTGGAATTCGCTTTGCAACCCAGCGCAATCTGCTCGCGCGGCGGTTGCAGGATGAGATGGGCATGCCCGAAGTGGACGCCATCATTGCAAAAGCTCGCGCTCGCTCGCCACAGACGCCTGCGACGGCGCGGCTTGCCGACGTGCGCGCGGCTATCGCCGCGCAAGCCCAGGCGCTGGTTGACCGGCAGTTTCAGATCTACGCGAGCCGCACCGCCGAAGAACTTCGCGAAGCGCAGTTGGTACGTCAACCCCTGAACGCCGACGAAGGATTCAGCCCCGGCGATCAAGCGTTGATGCGCAAGGCTGTTCGAAGGATGGCAAAACAACTTGCCGATAGGCATTCGCGTCAGCGCAAGCGGGCCATGCGCGGCAAGCTGGACATCCGCCGGACCGTTCGCAGGAGCCTGGCTCATGAAGGCATACCCTTCGAATTGATCTGGCGCACAGAGAAAGTCGACCGGCCTTCTATCGTGTGCCTGTGCGACGTCTCTAGGTCGGTTGCTGCGGCCGCGCAGTTCCTCCTCACGTTTCTATACAGTCTGAACGAGGTTGTGCATGACTTGCGCAGCTTTGCCTTTGCCGGCAGGCTCATCGAGGTCGACTCCCTGCTGGCGCAGTTACCCGTGGAAGAGGCAATTGGGCAGGTCCTTCGCGAAATAGGCTTCCAGCAGACCGACTATGGCAAATCCCTTGAGGACTTTGCCGACAAGCACCTGACATGTCTTGATCGGCATACCACCGTGATCGTCCTAGGCGATGCCCGTTCGAATTACGCAGGCGCCCGTTTGGACATCTTCGCGGAAATCGCGAAACGCAGCCGCGCAGTAATCTGGCTAAATCCTGAACCGGAGACTTATTGGGGAAGCGGCGACAGCGAAATGCGGCGCTACGAGCGGTTTTGTCACATCGCCCAGACTTGCAACACCCTTGCCGAACTGGAGCACATTATCGAACATGTGCTCAGGATTTGCCTTCCGCGTTAGGGCAGGATTGGGCCAATCCCCTTCATCATCGGAAGCAATCGAGGCAAAGACCGACCCGGTACCCGGTTTTTGATGTCCTGGCATCCTTTCAATACTGATCGCAGTTGCATACCAGATTACGCAAATCTGCCCTTAGTCCCTGCCAGACGACAATCTCGTCGACGAATTCCTCAGGGATCGTCTCCGCGATGACCTCGGCCGTTGCATCGATCAAGCCGCCGTACCAGGCAGGGTCGACATGCAGCGTCAGCTTGTGATGGGGAACGGAATCGGTCAGCAGGCAGGCGACGTCCTGGGGATCTTCGAGCCATGTCATCAAGCAATACAGCGCATTTTCTACCATTTGGCCTTCCAGTTCCCGTCTGCTCCCCGACCAGTGGAGCTCGAAAGCTGCATCGGCTTGCGGGAATCGGTCAAGGAACCGCTGTATCGCCAGCGGCGTGACATCGCCGAGACGGTCCGCCGCTCGTTCGAGGCCGAGGTTGAGCAGCTTTACCTTTCCTGGGTCATTCATTTGTAGGCACCTTTGATTGGCAGGTGGGACAAACCTAGTGCGTCGCGTGCGGAACATCGTTCTACAAGCAACTTAAGGCAGTTCGCGGCGCGCTCTGCAAGCGGATCATAACCTTGGCGAACTGATGGTATCCGGCACGGACAACGTGTATCAAGTTGACGCCGACTGACGTTCCTTGTCGCCATTCAACCTGAATTTTGGGATTGCGAAACACTGTTCGAATCGATTTGAGATTGATTCTTACCTCACCGTCCCGTGGAGCGCTGTGATGAACGTGCAAGTCAAGAATCTTTCGTCTGCTGAGACCGAAGCCATTGCCTCAATTCCGCTTGCCCAGATAAACCCCGGTGACCCGGTCCGTTTTCAGAACGACACGATCTGGCCGATGTTCGAGCGCCTCCGGAGGGAGGATCCCGTTCACTTCACCCCGGACAGTGAATTTGGACCCTATTGGTCGATTACGACCTGGAATGATATCATGGCGGTCGATACCGATCATGGCGCTTTTTCTTCTGCGCAGGGCATTTCACTCGACAATCTTGAGAACCTGGCTGAACAGACGCGTGTTTTGGAATCCATGGGCCGCAAGCGGTCCCGGGGCGGTGCGGGTTTCATCACGATGGACGAACCGGAGCACAGCGTGCATCGCAAGACAGTAACTCCTACGGTCGCGCCGGCAAACATTGCCAAAATGGCTCCTATCGTCCGAGAGCGGGCAGGGGCAATCCTCGATTCGCTGCCGATCGGGACGCCATTCGACTGGGTGGATCTGGTTTCGAAGGAGCTTACGGCGATGACGCTTGCGACGCTGTTCGATTTCCCGTTCGAAGACCGCCGAAAGCTGACCTACTGGTCAGACATGATAACCAATTCTCCTGGACATGGACCCGTCCAAAGCTGGATGCACAAGGCCGAGGCCATGGTGGAGTGCTTCAATGCCTTCGACAAGCTTTGGGACGAACGTGCAGAAAGCGGTGAGCTTGGTGCTGACCTGATTTCCATGCTTATCGGTCATCCCGAGACACGCGCAATGTCGCGGGAACAGTATCATGGGACGGTCGTTCTCCTGATCGTTGGAGGAAATGATACGACTCGAAATACGATCTCGGGCAGCGTTTACGAACTCCACCGCAATCCCGGGGAATTCGAAAAACTTCGTGCAAACCCCTCGCTGATCCCTTCGATGGTGTCCGAAACCATCCGGTGGCAAACTCCGCTTGCCCACATGGCACGCGTCGCAACCAAGGACGTCGAGCTCAATGGGAAGACCATTCGTGAAGGCGACAAGGTTGTCATGTGGTACATTTCCGGAAACCGCGACGAGGCAATGATCCCGAACGCCCATTCCTACATCATCGATCGGGAACGGCCTCGCCAGCACTTGTCCTTCGGGTTCGGTGTGCATCGCTGTGTCGGGAATCGTGTTGCCGAGATGCAGCTTACCATCATCTGGGAAGAAATTCTGAAGCGTTTCCCGCAAATCGAGGTGGTTGAAGAACCGGTCCGCAGCTTTTCCCCGTTCGTCCACGGCTTTGAGAGCATGCAGGTGCTGATTCCCTCGCGTTTGTGATGAGTTGAGCCGGTCGCCCGCAAACGGGCGACCGGCTCACTGTTCTGTTTGGAGGTCTCAGCCCCTTCGCGGTTGGGAAAGGGCCGCGATAGTAACGGAGCCGATGGCACCAGCCTGGTCGTATACTCTGCAGGCGGAGTTCGAAATTCCTTCCGTTGCTCCGTGATCGACAACTTCAAAACCGATCCATTCTCCTTCGGGGAGCCGGTGGATGTATAGCGTCAGGTCGCTGTTGATATAACCCAATCCTGCGGGGCTAATCTGGCTAAACGGACTTGCATAGTCTGCTGCTACCGCGACCCTGGCAAAGGGGGTCAATGGTTCTCCCTCGACCAGCTCGCGGACTTCCCTTAACCAGGCGCGCCTTTGGCGCACTTCCTTTCGCAGATCACCTGTCATCTGACGAACGTCCCACAATCCCCGGGCAGACGTCGCCGCTTCATTTGAGGGCAACTCGTCCGGCCCTGGCACCGACCAGTCAGAGGGCTGCCAGATTGCGCCCTCGGGGCGTTCTCCGCGG
This sequence comes from Paracoccaceae bacterium, assembly GCA_023254015.1. GTDB lineage: Bacteria > Pseudomonadota > Alphaproteobacteria > Rhodobacterales > Rhodobacteraceae > Tabrizicola_A. The sequence goes on along the minus strand of JALQYS010000087.1, from coordinate 3,923 downwards.
CGCAAAAATTGGCAGAGACCATGAGCCACCACTTCGCCGCCATTTCGGAACTCGGCCTCAACCAGTTTGATGCGCGACCCGGCCCGCAATATTTTGGTGGAAATCTCTACCGTTGCCATCTTCGACATCCGGAACATATCGACAGTCAGGCGTACAGGGACAAACTCTGGATGGCCATGGCACCGCTCGATTTCGGAGCCAAGCAGCCCAGCAACTGCACGGCCACTGAGCGTTTCCTCTCCCCAAGGCCCCCGACTTGCAAGGGTTGGCCTCAGAGTGCTGCCCTCGCGGTGGAAAAATGGAATCTCTGGACCAACAATTTCAAGGCTCAATCCACATCTCCCAGCAACGTGAGGACAGATTGCCGCCTCGAACGGCGTTCGGATAGCAAAAAACCAGACCAGGGATACAAGCAAACATCCGCTTCAGCTCATGAGCGCCTCGAGCTCAGGGCACCTGCGTTTCCCCGGCTTCGACAAGAATATATTGGATGGTCTCGTCCTGACCGGGAATCGGAGTAATCGTAATCGACAACCGGGCTCGTTGTGCGGCTCGATCTATGGTCAGAATACCACCAACTCCAGCTTCTGCTTTTCGAACAGCCTGTTCCAGCGCGCCGCCCGGACCAGGCGCATTTTGGCCGCCAAGCCACGCAGTTTCCCAGATAGGTCGTCCAATTTCGGCTTGACCGAGCGTTGTCAGGGTGTGCGCAGAACGATTTGCTTCGACGATTCTTCCGTTCGGATCGAGAAGCACGATCGCCTCCCGAGAATTGTCGAAAACGGCCCGGATGCGGCGCTCCCGTTCGATCAGTTCGGCTTTGGTTCGGTTGCGCTCGGTCACATCCCGCAATTGAGCTGTAAACGTAAGCCGACCTCCGGCCGACACGCGCGTAATTGTCGCTTCGAGCGGGAATACGTCCCCGTTGCGCCTTTGCCCCTGAACTTCCGCGCGCTCGCTCATCAAGCGTGACGGCGATTTAGACTGCGCAAACGAATGAACCTGGGAATCGTGATCGTCGCGGAACTGCGAGGGAATCAGGATCGAAAGCGGTTGCCCGATAACTTCGTCCACATTGAACCCGAACATCCGTTCCGCCGCCGGATTGAAAAAGATGATTCGGTGATCTGAATCGATCGTCACCGTCGCATCGGCCGCGACGAGCAACAATCGCTCCGCTCGCAGGTTTGCATCCTTCAAAGCGATCTGGGCCAAGCGGCGTTCCGTATTGTCCCGCACCGTTATGAAATAGCGCTGTTGCCCTTCGATCGGGCCCTCACGAACGCGAACTTCTGCGGTGAGATCAGTTCCGTCGCATCGACGTGCCGTCAATTCCAGAAATCGCGATTGTTCAAGGTCCGACGCTGCCGCCCATTTTGCTAGCCATTTGACCGGATCCGCCCTCCTCGATGGATCGGGCGGAACGAGCTTTCTCATCGGCTGCCCGATAAGTTCTTCACTCGAATAACCCAGCAACGACTCTGTTGTACTGTTGACATATGTGATCACGCCATCCGGGCGGGTGACGATCACAGCTTCGGGCAAATTTCGCACAACGAGGCTGAAAAAATCCGAACGAAGTTCGTCATCAGGTTCGCCAACGTGGGTCACAAATCCGCCTCCAACTCATTAGGCTGGCCGCCTTGCACCGAGGACAAGGCGGCCAGCCGGTACAGGATCAATCAGGCAACGGGATTTCCGCCTTCCATCGCCTCAAGCACCCGCTGATCTTCAAAGATCGTGATCCCCGCTTCGTCGTATTTCTTGCGAATAGTGGGGGTGAACAAGCCGACCCTGGCTAGGGCTGGCATCATCAGATCGTTGAGCGAGTGGATTTGGCCGGGCGGCAACTCCTGGGTAATCCCTTGTTCGGCAGCTTCCTTCATACCCTTGAAGAAGTCCGCTGGGTCGATGTTGCTGTTCTCCAGCACCTCAAGGAATCCCTTGTCGACGCTGTCGGTCGTTGTCGCTGCACCCGGGCGGCGCCACATCATGGACACGGCCTGAAACGCGAACTCGGCGCAATCTTCAAGGTCGTCGGGATGCATTTTTGCAAACAATGGCCCGAGATAAGTATGGCCGAAGGTCACGTGTCTGCTCTCGTCCCGCATGACGCCGAACATGAGCTTCTTTAGAAGTTCACACTGGGTGGTCCGATAGACGTTGTTGAATGACCCGAGAGCCATGCTCTCAACGATCATGTTCATCCCGATCATGACCTTCTCGAACCGGTCGGACTTGAGCGTGGCATCGATCACGCCCTTCAGACCCTTGGCCATCGGATAGACGATCGCCACCTTCTCGCAATACTTGGCGAAGACCTCCACGTGTCGGGCCTCGTCCATCGTCTGAGTGGCGGCATAGAGCTTCGCATTGATATCCGGAACCGAATGGGTCACGCAGGCAGCCGTCATGACCGCTCCCTGCTCGCCGTGCAGGAACTGGCTCATCAGCTGCGCCGTTGAATGTGCGGTAAAGGCTTCCCGCTGGGTCTGGGACAGTTTCTGGAAGAACGGCATGCGATGGTGACCGGCCCCCACCGAGTGGTCCGTGTTGTTTGTTAGTGCATAATTGCCTCTGGCACCATGGGTGACCGTAGGTGGAGCGAAGCGGAACCGGAGGGCAGCCATGGTGGCGTCGCTGCTTCCGGGGCCGGTGGTCGGTAGCCAAGTGAGCTGTGCGGTCTGACGGTGTTGTAATGCCGCCGCCAGGCTTCGATCAGGATCTGAGCCTCGGCCAGGGTGTAGAAGATTTCTCCGTTCAAGAGTTCATCACGCATCGAGCCGTTGAAGGACTCGCAGTAGCCATTCTCCCATGGGCTGCCAGGTGTGATGTAGAGCGTCTTCACTCCGATCTTAGCTAGCCATTGCTGTACCGCATTTGCGATAAATTCCGGGCCATTGTCCGACCTTATGTGCGCCGGCGGCCCCCGTGTAACGAACAGTTCAGCTAGGACTGCCAACACATCCTCGCTTCGCAAGCGTCGCGCCACTGGCAAGGCCAGACACTCCCTGCTGGCTTCATCGATAATCGACAGGATACGGAACTTGCGACCATCGTGCGTCCGACCCTCAACAAAGTCGTAGGACCACACGTGCCCCGGATACTCGGGTCGCAGCCGGATACATGATCCATCGTTGAGCCAAAGTCGGGAACGTTTGGGTTGCTTATGCGGCACCTTCAACCCCTCCCGGCGCCAGATGCGCTCCACGCGCTTAAAGCTCACATGCCAGCCTGCCTCGCGCAGCAGAGCCGTTATACGGCGATAGCCATAGCGACCATATTGCCTGGCTAAGGCGATGATGTCCTGGGTCAGTGCCGCTTCGTCATCAGCCCCACGCGGCGTCTTGCGCTGTGTTGATCGATGTTGCCCCAGCACACGGCAGATCCGTCGCTCGGACACCGAGATTATGCCCCTAATATGATCAATACAGCGCCTGCGGCGCGCGGGGCTTAGAAGTTTCCCTTCGCTGCCTCCTGCAGGATCAGCTTGTCGAGCGTCAGGTCCGATACCGCTCGGCGCAACCGGGCATTCTCTTTCTCCAGCTCTTTCATCCGCCGGGCCTGGTCCATCTTCAGGCCGCCGTATTCTTTACGCCAGCGATAATAACTTTGTTCGGTAACACCGATCCGCCGGCAGGCATCAGCAACTGTTCCACCCTGTGCTAGCACGATCTCCGCTTCACGCAGCTTGCCGATGATGTCTTCCGGCTTGTGCTTCCTTGCCATTTCAATCCTCCTTCGTGGCCATTCCTAAAATAGAAATTGGGCCACTCAGAAGGGGGCAGATCACAGGTGCTTGCGCGACTTGCTGCGCTGAAAAAATGTCCGTGAAGGAGCTGAAGGCCGAATGGTTGAGGCTGATGGGCAGCGAAGCCCCAAACAATAGCAGCCAGTACATGATCCAGCGCCTATCCTACCGC
>JALQYS010000575.1 GCA_023254015.1 Paracoccaceae bacterium | reverse complement strand
GGCGGTCGAGGCGATCCTTGCGCGGCTGAAGGTTCCGGCCCAGCTTGGCGGCGGTATCCGCGATATGGCGACGATTGCGATGTGGCTGGAAAAAGGGCTTGCGCGGGTGATCCTTGGCACGGTCGCGGTGGAAAACCCCGCCCTCGTGCGTGAGGCGGCCCGCGCCTTTCCGGGCAAGGTCGCCGTCGGGATCGACGCGCGCAAGGGGTTCGTGGCCACCAAGGGCTGGGCCACGGAAACCACCGTGCAGGCCACCGACCTTGCCCGCAGCTTTGAAGATGCCGGGGTGGCGGCGATCATCTACACCGACATCGACCGCGACGGCGCCATGCAGGGCCCGAACATCGAGGCGACCGAGGCCCTGGCCCGCGCCGTCTCGATCCCGGTCATCGCCTCGGGCGGGGTGTCCCGCATGGAGGACCTGATCGCCCTGCGCGACACGGGCGTCATCGCCGGGGCGATCTCGGGCCGGGCGCTCTATGACGGCGCGATCGATCTGGCCGCTGCCCTGCAGGCCCTGCGCGCCTGAGCCCTGCCTTTTGAACTGCCCCCGGCGCGGAGGACGGCGGCAGGCCCCCTTCCCCCCGCCGCCCGACGGCGATAGAATTGTTTCATGCTGAAAACCCGTATCATCCCCTGCCTTGATGTCGCCGATGGCCGCGTGGTCAAGGGCGTGAATTTCGTCAACCTGATCGACGCGGGCGACCCCGTCGAGGCGGCCCGCGCCTATGACGCGGCCGGGGCGGATGAGCTGTGCTTTCTGGACATCCACGCCACCCATGAAAACCGGGGCACGATGTTCGATCTGGTCACCCGCACGGCCGAGCAATGTTTCATGCCGCTGACCGTGGGGGGCGGTGTGCGCAGCCACCAGGATGTGCGCGCGCTTCTTCTGGCCGGGGCCGACAAGGTCTCGTTCAACTCGGCCGCCGTGGCCAACCCCGATGTCGTGGCCGAGGCCGCCGACCGCTTTGGCAGCCAGTGCATCGTTGTCGCGATCGACGCGAAAACCGTGGCCCCCGGCAAGTGGGAGATCTTCACCCATGGCGGGCGCAAACCCACCGGCATCGACGCGGTGGAGTTTGCCCGCACGGTCGCGGCCAAGGGCGCGGGCGAGATTCTCCTGACCTCGATGGACCGCGACGGCACCAAGGGCGGCTACAACCTGCCGCTGACGCGGGCCATTGCCGATGCCGTGCCGATCCCGGTCATCGCCTCGGGCGGCGTTGGCACGCTGGATCATCTGGTCGAGGGCGTGATCGAAGGCCACGCCAGCGCGGTGCTGGCAGCCTCGATCTTCCATTTCGGCACCTATACCATTGGTCAGGCCAAGGCCCATATGGCCGCCGCCGGCATCCCTGTGAGACTGACATGACCGCGCTGCACCGCCTTGCCGCCACCATCGCTGCCCGCAAGGGCGCGGACCCCGAAACCAGCTGGACGGCCAAGCTGTTCGCCAAGGGCCCGGAAAAATGCGCCGAAAAATTCGGCGAAGAGGCGGTCGAGGCGATCATCGAGGCGGTCAAGGGCGACCGGGCCAAGCTGACCGCCGAGGCGGCAGATGTGCTTTACCACCTGCTGGTCATGCTGGCCGCCCGCGACGTGACGCTGGATGAGGTATTGGCCGAGCTGGAGCGCCGCGAGGGCACCTCGGGCATCGCCGAAAAGGCCGCACGCGGCTAACGGCCGGGGCGCGGCGCGCTGGTGTCGATCGGCTGGAAGCCAAGGTATTCAAAGAAGCCCATCAAGGATTGAAAGCCGTCCCGGTCAAGATCGGTACAGGTGGTGACGCGCGCGATCCGCACCAGGATTTGCCGACAGGTTTCGTCATGCATCCGAAGCTTGCCCTTGGCGACACGAAGACCGGCCCTTTTGGGGGGGGCTGATCATGCGGCGCCCTGCGGTGCAGAGACTGCGGCGTCCTTCCGGTGATGGCGCAGGCGCAGCGGCTCTTCCCCGGCCGCCTCGCCCACTTGCTGAAAGGGGGGTGGCCGCATCGGTCAGGGCATGGCCGCGTCCGTCGCAGGCACCCCCGTTCCGATTTCTGCGTCAGAAATCGGCTTACAGGCCCAGCCGTGGAATCTCGATGGCCGGACAGCGGTCCATCACCACCTCAAGCCCCGCCGCCCGGGCCTTTTCGGCGGCTTCGGCGTTGATGACGCCCAGCTGCATCCAGATGACCTTGGCCCCGGTCGCAAGCGCCTCGTCCACCACGGGCCCCACCTCTTCGGACCGGCGGAAGATCTCGACCATGTCCACCGGCCCCACCTCGGCCAGCGAGCCGCGCACCGGCTCGCCCAGACCGCTGTCCTGGCCCGTCTGCCCCGGATTGACCGGAACCACCCGATAGCCGCGCGCGGCCAGAAAGGCGGCGACGCGGTGGCTGGGCCGGTCGGCCTTGGGGGACCAGCCGACAAGGGCAATGGTTTTCACCGTGGTCAGGATACGGGAAATGCGGTCATCTTCGGTTCGGGCATCTTCGGTCATGTCATGTCTCCGGACAGAAAAGCGCCCGAGGCAGAGCCCGGGCGCAAGGTGTGGAACGAGGGACAGTGAACAGACAAAGCGGAGGTTCCAGCGCCGCTTTCTGGTCTGTTACATGGGAAGTTGAACCGCCGGTTAAAAGGGCTCTGCCCGCTCCTCGCATTCTTGTGATCCCTCAGCGTGTGGCGGCGGCGTAGAGACTGACGGCGGCGGCGTTCGACACGTTCAGGCTGCCAAAGGCCCCGCCATAGGGGATGCGGGCGATCACGTCGCAGGTTTCGCGCGTGCGTTCGCGCAGGCCCGGGCCTTCGGCCCCCAGAACCAGTGCGACGGGGCGGCCCCGGGTGGGGGCCAGCGCCTCGGCCAGCGTCACCTCTGCCTGACCATCAAGCCCGATCAGCGTGTAACCCATCTCTTTCAATTCGACCATCGCGTCGCCAAGGTTGGTCACCTTGAGATAGGGCTGACGTTCCAGCGCGCCGCTGGCGGTTTTCGCCAGCGCCCCGGTTTCGGGCGCCGAATGGTGGCGCGGCGCAATGACGGCGCGGGCGCCAAACACCTCGGCCGAGCGCAGGATGGCCCCGACGTTGTGCGGGTCCGTCACCCGGTCCAGCAGCACCAGCAAGGGCTCGCCCGCGCCCGAGATCGCCAGATCGGCCAGCTTGCCCCAGTTCAACGGCCGCACCTCCATCGCCGCGCCCTGATGGACCGAGCCCTCGTCGATCGGCACCTGGAACTTGCGCGGATCGACGATTTCCGGCGTGATCCCGGCGGCGGCAATCGCCTCGGCCAGCTTGTCGTAGGCATTCTTGGTCACCACCAGCCGCAGCTTTTCGCGCGCGGGGTTGGCCAGCGCATCGCGCACCGCGTGCAGCCCGAAAAGCCAGACCGTCTCGCGCGCCTCGGCCCGTTTGCCGCGTTCCTTATCCACCACCCAGTCGGGTTTTTTCGACATGACGATGCCCCTTTGCCTCTTTCCCATGCTCTGGCCAGAAGCGGGCGCTTTGGCAAGCGGCAAAACGACAGGAAAAATTCGCAGGCGGCGTGACTTGGCGTATTGACGCCCCGCGCGGGCTTGGTTACACCCCGCCTCCATCGGGTGACGAGCTGCAAGGTGCGGCAGCGGACTGTAACTCCGCCGGGGCGACCCACGCCTGGTTCGATTCCAGGGTCACCCACCACTCCCTTCGGGGAAGGTGGAAAAAAGCCAGCCTTCGGGCTGGTTTTTTTCGTTTGGTCGTGGTGGATTGCCGGGCAGTCACATTTGAAGGCCCCTCATGCGCTCTTACAGCTTTACCCACGCCATCACCCGCTGCCCGCCCGCCTCGGCGATCCACGGCCTGCGCGCGGTTGATACCGGCAGCCCCGATCTTGACCTGATGCGCGCCCATCACGCCGATTACATCGCGGCCTTGAAATCCACCGGCGCAACCG
>JALQYS010000529.1 GCA_023254015.1 Paracoccaceae bacterium | reverse complement strand
TGGGGCGTAGGGCCGCTTTTCTTCACCAAAGCTGTCGCCACGCGGCTTTGCCGGTCCTTCGCTGCGGTGGCTTTTGAAGCCTTCTGCGCGGGACGGACGCTCAGCACTTCCACCATGCGATTTATAGCCAGCCGATTTTGGCGCGGGCTTGTCACCAGCAGCCCAACGCGGCTTGCGGTCGCCCTCTTCGCGTTTGGCGTAGGGCTTGGCGCCGTCTTCGCTGCGCTTGGCATAGGGACGGGGCGCGGCATCATCGCGCTTGGCGTAAGGCTTGCGTGCGCCATCTTCGCGCGGGGCGTAGGGTTTGCGATCCCCGTCTTCCCGCGGCGTATAAGGTTTGCGCGGGCCGTCTTCGCGTTTGGCATAGGGCTTGCGCTCGGCCGCCTCACGCGGGGCATAGGGCTTACGCTCGCTGTCCTCGCGCGGGGCGCGGGGCGGGCGGGCGGGGCTGTCGGCGTCTTCCTCGACAAAGCGCGAAGGTTTCGGCGTGTAGACCGGCTTTTCAGCCCGTGGTGCGCGGGGCGCGCGCGGGGCTGGGGCGCCACGAGAGTCGCTGCGCGGGGCGCGTTCGGGGCGTTCAAGGTTCGGCTCGCCCGCGATCTTCTCCATGTTCAGGCCGGATTCCAATTCCTGCGCATCCGGGAAACGCCCGGCGACCGCTTGGGCGATCTGCACAAAGGTTTCGTCCTGCTGGACACGAATGGCGCCGATGCTGTCGCGCGCAATGCCGCCTGCTTCGCAAATCTTAGGCAAAAGCCAGCGGGCCTCGGCGCGGCCGGTGTGGCCGACCGACAGCTTGAACCAGGTCGACGGGCCGAACTCGCCACGCTCGCGCGGGGCGCGGGCCTCGGCGGGGGGCAGGGCGTCGGACAGCACTTCAGGGGCGGAACGGCCTTCGCGCCACATGCGGACAAAGGCGGCGGCAACCTGTTCCGCGCCAAAGCGTTCCAGCAGGGTTTCAGCCATCGTGGCCTCATCGCCCGGAGCGGTGCCAAGCGCGGGATGTTCCAAAATCCGCAGATCATCCTTGGCCTGCACATCATCGGCGCTGGGGGCGGGGCCCCATTCGGCGACGACCTTGGCCCCTTGCAACAGACGCTGGGCTTTGCGGAATTCCGAAGGTGCGGCGATCAGCGCCGAAACGCCCTTTTTGCCCGCGCGACCCGTGCGGCCCGACCGGTGCAGCAGGGTTTCAGAGTTCTGCGGCAGATCGGCGTGGATCACCAGTTCCAGCCCCGGCAGGTCAATGCCGCGGGCGGCAACGTCGGTCGCGATACAAACCCGCGCCCGGCCGTCGCGCAGGGCTTGCAGGGCGTGCATCCGCTCGGTCTGGGAAAGCTCGCCCGACAGTGCCACGACCTGGAAACCGCGGTTGCCCATCCGGGCCAGCAGGTGGTTCACATTGGCGCGGGTCTTGCAGAACACAATCGCGGTACGGGCTTCATAAAAGCGCAGGATGTTGAAGATCGCATGTTCGCGGTCGCGCACGGCAACCGAGATGCCGCGGTATTCAATATCCGAATGTTGCTTGGCCTCGCCCTGCGCGACGATACGCAGCGCGTCTTTCTGGAAGGTCGCGGCAAGGGTCGCGATCTCTTTCGGCACGGTAGCCGAAAACATCAGGGTGCGGCGGGTTTCGGGGGCAGCGGCAAGAATGAATTCCAGATCTTCGGCAAAGCCGAGGTCCAGCATTTCATCGGCTTCGTCCAGCACCACGGCCTGAATGCCCGACAGATCAAGGCTTCCGCGTTCGATGTGGTCGCGCAGACGACCTGGCGTGCCGACAACAATATGCGCGCCACGATCCAACGCGCGCTTTTCGGTGCGGTAGTCCATGCCGCCCACGCAGGTGGCCAGTTTGGCCCCGGCGGTGCCGTAAAGCCACTCCAGTTCCCGCGCGACCTGCAGGGCCAGTTCCCGGGTGGGGGCAATGATCAGCGACAAGGGCACATCGGCGTAAAGCAGCTGATCGGCGCCGGCCAGGATTTCCGGCGCCATGGCCAGACCGAAGGCCACGGTCTTGCCCGAACCGGTCTGCGCCGACACCAGCGCGTCGCGGCCGGCGACACCATCGGCCAGGACGGCCTCTTGCACGGGGGTCAGTGATTCGTAGCCACGGGCAGACAAAGCCGCCGCGAGGGGCGCGGCGATATTCAGGTTTTGCATGTTCTTTTCCAATAAGGGGCGGTCCTGCCGCCCGAAGGTACCATGTCCGGCACCTTTCCCCTTATTGGCAGCCGGGCCTCCCTGCCCGTCCGCTGCGTCATAGGATGCTTGCGCCGATAGGGGGCCATAGCGCAAAAGCCGGGGCCTGTATAGCCCCGGCTTCCGGTGCAGGGCCTTCAGCTTTCGCGGAAGGCGTTCACGAAGTAATCGGTGAAGGGTTTCAGCAGATAGGCCATCGGGCTGCGCGACCCGGTTTCGATATAGGCCTCGACCGGCATGCCGGGGATCAGCGTCAGCCCGTCCAGCCGCTCCATCTCGCCCGGATCCAGCGCGATCTCGGCCTTGTAGAAGGCCATCTGCGCCCTTTCATTCACCAGCGCATCGGCCGAAACCGACAGGACATGCCCCCAAAGCTGCGGCGTGGTGCGGCTTGAAAAGGCCGGGAACATCAGATGCACCTTCTGGCCGACATGCACTTCGTCGATATGGATCGGCTGCACCTGCACGTTGATGATCAGCGGGCGATCCTGCGGGATAAGATACATGACAGGTTCGGCCGGCCGGATCACCGAGCGGGGGGTGGTCACTGCCATGCCCAGAACCGTGCCCGAAACCGGAGCCCTGATGTCCAGACGGGCAATCCGTTCGGTCAAGGCCCGGCGACGTTCGGCCAGTTCCAGCATCTTGGCGCCGATGTCACGCAACTGGGTGTTGGCCTCTTCGCGGCGCACGGCGGCAAGTCGCAGCACCTCAAGCTCCACCTCGGTGGCACGGCCCTCTGCCTGTGCCCGCGAGGCCTGCAATTCCCCCACAGACCCCTGCAGCCGCGAGGCCTCCCGCTCCAGCGCAAGGACGCGGGACGATTGGGCAAGCCCCTTTGCCAGAAGGCTGCGCTGATCGGCAAGTTCTTCTTCGATCAGCCGAAGCTGTTCGGACAGGGACGCCACCTGCGCGTCGATGCCCTGAATCTGCGAGGCGATCTGGCCCGAGCGTTTCTGCAACTGCTCGGACTGTTTCAGCACCGTATCCCGGCGGGAAATGAACAGGCTGCGCTGGCCATCGACCAGATCGGCCACTTCGGGCCGGCTCTTGGCCAGTTCGGCCAGCTCGCCCTCGAACACCGGTTCGATCGCGTCATCGCGTTCGGCCTCAAGCCGCGCACTGCGGGCCATGACCTCGAACAGCTGGCCCTCGACGATGGCAAGTTCCGATTGCAAAAGCGCCCCATCCAGCCGGATCAGAAGATCGCCGGCCTTGACGGTCTGGGCCTCTTTCACCGCGATTTCGGCCACGACGCCGCCATCGGGATGCTGCACGATCTGACGGTTCTGCGAGACCTCAAGCTGCCCCGAAGCAACGACCGCCCCGGCGATTTCGGTGGCGACCGACCACAGGCCAAAGCCGAACACCAAAACGACAGCGGTGATCGTGCCCATCATCAGCGACCGGCGCGGCGACAGCAGATTCTGCACATCGGCCGCGCCGAGCGGTTTTGTCGATGCGGCAATGGGGTTTGCGGCCGGCTTCTGGGGCAGTGTCGCGTCATTCGGGGCCTCGGCCCCATCTGCGGGTTTCTTGCGCAACAGGCTCATGACACGCCTCCCGGGCCGGCGGAGCGGACAATTTCGGTGTGGTTCTTGACCATTTCTTTCAACACCTGATCGCGCGGGCCAAAGGCGCGGCGCATCCCGTCCTCAAGCACCAGCAAAAGGTCACATTCCTGAATGGCGGCCGGGCGGTGGGCCATGATGATGACCGATCCGCCCGCAGCCTTCAGGCTGCGGATTGCGATGTTCAGCGCCACCGTGCCGTCATTGTCGAGGTTCGAGTTCGGCTCGTCCAGCACCAGCAGGACCGGATTGTCATAAAGCGCCCGGGCCAGCCCGATGCGCTGGATCTGTCCGCCCGAAAGCCGCCCGCCAAGGGCGGACACGCGCGTGTCATAGCCTTCGGGCAGGCGCAGGATCATGTCATGGGCGGCGGCCTTCTGCGCCGCCGCGACGATCTTGGCGCTGTCGGGATTGGGCTGCAGGCGGGCGATGTTCTCGGCGATGGTGCCTTCGAACAGCGTCACGCGCTGGGGCAGATAGCCGATATAGCTGCCCAGAACGTCAGGATCATATTGCTCCAGCGAGGCCCCATCCAGCCGCACCTTGCCCGCCGCCGGGCGCCAGACGCCGATGATGGCGCGGGCGAGGGTGGACTTTCCGGCGCCCGAGGGGCCGATGATGCCCAGCGCCTGCCCTTCGCCCATCTGGAACGAGACACCGCGCAGCACCGCCTGTGTTTCGCCCGGCGGGATGACCGAAAGAGCCGACACGTCAAGGATGGCGCGCGGCCGGGGCAGGGCGGTTCGTTGCGGTTCCGGCGGCACGCGGGTCAGCAGCTCGGCCAGACGGCGGGTGCCTTCTTGCGCCCGCGTCACCATGGCCCATTGGCCGACGGCCTGTTCGATGGGTTGCAGGGCGCGGCCCATCAGGATGGAGCCTGCGATCATCGCACCCGGAGAAAGCTGGTTCTTCAGCACCAGCCAGGCGCCCAGCCCCAGCATCGCCGATTGCAAGAACATGCGGAAGGTCTTGGTGATCGACCCGAAGCGCCCGCCCAGATCGCCGGCCTGCAGCCCTTCGGCCAGAGCCGCACCCCGCGCCTTGTGCCAGCGTTCAAAGGCGGCGCCGGTCATGCCAAGGGCCTGCACGGCCTCGGCCTCGGTCTTGATGAGATCCGAGATGCGCTCGGCCTGAAGGGTCAGGCCATTGGTCCGGTTGATCGGAATCTGCGTCATGCGCTGGTTCAGAACGGTGACCGCGATCAGGAAAACCCCGCCCCCGATAGCCAGCCAGCCCAGCAGCGGGTGAAAGACGAAAATCGCTGCGATGAAGAGCGGCGTGAACGGAATGTCGAAGATCGACAGCAGAACCGGCGAGGCCCAGAGCCGCTGCACAGCCTCAAGGTCGCGCTGGGCGGCAAGGGCGACCTGATCGGTCGGCAGCAGCGTCAGCCGCTTCATCGCGGCGGCGAAGACCCGGCGGTCCAGCTTGTCCTGCATGGCCGCCCCGACGCGGGCCATCACCCGGCTGCGGGCATGGTCCAGAAGACCCATGGCCAGGAACAGGAAGGTCACCAGCACCGACAGCGCGACCAGCGTCGCCTCGGACCTGCTGCCCAGAACGCGGTCATAGACCTGCATCATGTAAAGCGGACCCGTGAGCATCAACAGGTTCACAAGCACGGAAAAAAGCCCCACCGCCCAGAACACCTTGCGATGGTCGGCCCGGGCTGCCTTCAGTTCGGCATAGCCACGGGCGAATTCGTTTTGAGACATGCGTCCCCCTGCATTTTGACCATTTCTGCCCCCATGGCATCGGCGGATTATCTCTTGCGTCACCTGCCGGCCACGTTTGGCCGTTGTCTTGGCGGCCGCGGCGACTTATCCCTTGTCGTCCCCGCCCTAACTCTATGCTAGCTTGGCAGCGGCGGAAACCTGAAAACATGATGCGTGTGATTCCTACCTTCTTGACGCCTTCGGGCCAGAACCCGGCCCGCAACCTTGCGCTGTGCTGCCTGCTTGCTGTTGGTCTTGGCGGTTGCGCCGACGGACTGGCGGATCGCGACCCGCTGGAGCCGCTGAACCGCGACATCCACGCCTTCAACCTTGCGGTCGATCAGTTCGCCTTGCGGCCGGTGGCCAGTTCGACCACCGGAAACGGCGAGGTTGCCGCCCGGCTGAGCGATTTCGCCGGCAATCTGGGCAAGCCCGCCGATGTGGTGAACAACGTCCTGCAATTGCGGTTGGTCAAGGCCAGCGAGAACGTCCTGCGCTTTGGCGTGAACACGATCTTTGGTCTGGGCGGCCTGTTCGATGTGGCCAGCGCCGCCGGCATGCCGGAAAACGACACCGATTTTGGCGAGACACTGCATGTCTGGGGCATTGGCGAGGGGGCCTATCTGGAAGTGCCCTTCATGGGCCCGTCGACCACACGTGACTTTGCCGGCACGCTGATCGACATGGCCATCGACCCGCTGAACCAGCTGAACCGTGATCAGGTTCGCGGTGCGGCCGCCGCCAAGCTGGCCGCACGCGTCGCAGACCGCGGACGCTATTCCGAAATGGTCGATTCCATCCTATATGAAAGTGCCGACAGCTATGCGCAGGCGCGACTTCTGTATCTGCAGAACCGCCGGCATCAGCTGGGCCAAGACAGCGGCGAAGATGATTTCGTCGATCCCTACGAGGACCCCTATGCTGAATGATACCTCCATCCTCTCGCGCCGCCGCTTTGCGGCAGGTCTGGCTTTGGGCACCGTGGCCTTTGCCCTGCCGATGCGGGCAGCGGCCCTGACGGTCGAACAGGCACGCGCGCTGATCGACAAGGCGGTGGGCGACATCAACTCGGTCATCTCCTCGGGCAAGGCCGAAGGCGCGATGATTGGCGATTTCGAGCGCATTTTTGTCAAATATGCCGATGTTCCGGCCATTGCGCGCTCGGCCCTTGGTCCGTCGGCCAAACAGGCCTCCAAGGCGCAGATGACGGCCTTTACCAAGGCGTTTCAGGGCTACATCAGCCGCAAATACGGCCGCCGTTTCCGCGAGTTCATCGGTGGCACGATCGAAGTGACCGACGCCAAGCCGGTGAAAAGCTATTACGAGGTGATCTCGGTCGCGCGGCTGAAGGGCGAGGCGCCTTTTGACCTGCGCTGGCATGTCTCGGACAAGTCCGGCTCGCTCAAGTTCTTCAACCTCATCATCGAGGGCGTGAACATGCTGGCCAGCGAACGCGCGGAAATCGGTGCGATGCTGGACAAACAGCGAGGAGATGTTGACGCGCTGACGGCGGTGTTGAAGAAAACCTGAGACGATCGTCTTTCGCGCAGGAGCAGGGTGCGGTATACAATGGTATGCGAATGACCCTGACCGAGATTTACGATGCCCGCGTCGCAAGCGGACTCCTGCGTCCTGACCCGGCCCAACATGCCGTCCTTCCGGTGCTGGAGGGCCTGCGCCTTTGGCTTGAGGCCAATGCGACCCGCAAGGTCGGTCTGTTTGCCGGGCTTTTCGCCCGCCCGGTGACACCGCCGCCGGGGCTCTATCTTTGGGGCGGGGTCGGGCGCGGCAAGTCCATGGTGATGGACCTGTTCGTGGAAAACACCGCGATCACGCAAAAGCGCCGGGTGCATTTCCACGCCTTCATGCAGGAAATCCACAAGGGCATGCACGAGGCCCGCAAGCGCGGGGTTGACGATGCGCTGGCCCCCGTGGCCGAGGCGGTGGCGCGCGACATCCGGCTTTTGGCCTTTGACGAAATGCAGATCACCGACATCACCGATGCGATGATCGTGGGGCGGCTGTTTGAAAAGCTGATGGCGACAGGGGTGGTGATTGTCACCACATCCAACCGCGCGCCGGAAGAGCTTTACAAGAACGGCCTGAACCGCCAGCTTTTCCTGCCCTTCATCTCCATGTTGCGGGAAAAGCTGCAGGTGTTGGAGCTGGAAAGCCCGAACGATTATCGCCAGCACCGGCTGCAGGGCGCGCAGGTCTATTTCCACCCGGCCGGCAAGGTGAAGGGCGAGATTCAGGCGATCTGGGACGATCTGACCGGCGGTGCGCCGGGTGCGCCGCTGACGCTGCCGGTCAACGGCCGCACCATCGACCTGCCGCGGTTCGCCAATGGCGTGGGGCGTGGCACTTTCTGGGATCTCTGCTCGCGCCCGCTGGGCCCGGGCGATTATCTGGCCATCGCGCAGGCCGTGCGGGTTCTGATCCTCGAGGACATCCCGCAGCTTTCGGCCGAGAATTACAACGAGGCCAAGCGTTTCGTCACCCTGATCGACGCGCTTTACGAGGCGAAGGTGCGGCTGATCTGTTCGGCGGCCGACGTGCCCGAGCGTCTTTATCTGGAAGGCTCTGGCGCCTTCGAATTCGAACGCACCGCCAGCCGCCTGCGCGAGATGCAGGGGGCTGCCTGGGGGCAGGACTAAGGCCCGCCAGGGCGGGCCTTGTCGTGGTCACTTGATGCTGACGAGATAGGTCGCCATGTCCTCGGCGCCCTTGGTCAGCTTGAAGGTCATCTTCGATTTGGCGCCATCATCGCCCGTGGCCTCTTTCAGCCAGCCGGTCGGATCGGTGACATAGTCCGCAAGGCTGTCCTCATCCCAGACCTTGCCCGCCGCACCCGCGGCAAGGATCGACTCGCCATACTTGAACTCGGCGGTCGACCCCACCGCCTTGCCGTCCAGCCCCCAAAGGTTCGGCCCGGTCTTGCCGCCCTTCTGAATCTCGGTGCCATCGGGCGCGATGATTGAATGGCAGGATTTGGAT
>JALQYS010000408.1 GCA_023254015.1 Paracoccaceae bacterium | reverse complement strand
CGCGAAATGCACCGGCACGGGCGTGGCCGAAGGGCCGATCTGCACCATGACGCCGTGGTTTTCCATCAAAAGCGCAATCTGCTGCGTCAGGTAGGACCGGAACAGATCAGGCCTTGTGATCGTGGTGGCATAGGTGCCGGGGCCCGAGACATGGCCAAAGGACAGGCGGCTGTCGACCTTGGCATGGCTGGCCACCGTCAGCCGGATTTCCGGGTAAAAGGCGCGGATGCGCGCGGCGGGTTTGCCGCCCTGCACGGCGCGGCTGAAATGGCCGGCCAGAAAGCCCGTGGCCTGCGCGTAAAGCTCTTCCAGCCGGGCCACGGCAAGAGCGGCGTTGTCAAAGAATTCGGCTTCGGGGTGATCCGGCGTCAGCACCGGAATGGGATCGTCTTGCATCATCATTTCTTCCGTTTGATCGTGCATCTAAACCGGAAGCAGACCATTGCCGCAAGTGAAGTCTTGATGACGTCAGGTTGTGCGGGACAGGGCGATCTGCGCCCGTCGCTTGCGCAAGGGGGCGGCCGGCCGATCCGCCATGTCCTTTGCGAAATTGAGCCGCGCAGGCCCGCCTGCCGATCAAGGCTTGTGGTGCAGGCGGTCCGCCCTGATACTGCCCGCATGAACACGCTTCTTTCTCTTGGCCATGGCTATAGCGCCAGCGCCCTTGCAGCCCGTCTCCTGCCGCTTGGCTGGACCGTCATCGGCACCTGCCGCGACCCTGGGCGCGCCAGCACCCTGCGCGCCGCCGGGGTCGAGCCGCTCTTGTGGCCCACTGATCTGGCCCCGGCCCTTTCGCGTGCGACCCATGTCCTGGCCTCGGCCGCGCCCGATGCCGGGGGCGATCCCTTCCTGCAGGCGGCAGGCGATGCCTTGCGCGCCGCCCGGCCCGTCTGGGTGGGCTATCTTTCAACCACTGCCGTTTACGGCGACCATCAGGGGGGCTGGGTTGACGAAGCGACGCCGGTCAACCCGCAATCCACCCGTGCCCGGCAGCGCGTGCTGGCCGAGAGCCAATGGCTGGCCACCGGCCTGCCCGTTCACATCTTTCGCCTTGCCGGCATCTACGGCCCCGGTCGCGGCCCCTTTGAAAAGGTGCGCGACGGCACGGCCCGGCGTATCATCAAGCCCGGTCAGGTGTTTTCCCGCATCCATGTTCAGGATATTGCGGAAACCCTTGTCGCCTCGATCTCCCGGCCCAATCCCGGCGCGATCTACAACGTCTGCGATGACAACCCCGCCCCGCCCGAGGATGTGCTGGCCCATGCCGCGCATCTTCTTGGCCTGCCCGAGCCGCCTGCCATCCCCTATGACGAGGCCGAGATGACCCCGATGGCCCGCAGTTTCTATGCCGAGTCAAAGCGGGTGCGAAACAGCCGGATCAAGGACGAACTGGGCGTCCGCCTCAACTATCCCGATTATCGTGCGGGGCTTGCCGCGATGCTGGCGGGCTGACATCGGGGCTGCGGTGCGCACTGGTTGTGAAAGTTTCTTGCAAATTTGCAAGAAACCTGCATCCTGCCGATATGAAACCCGACCCCACCGATCTTGGCCCCCGCATCCGCGCCTTGCGATTGGCGCGCGGGCTGTCTCTTGCCGAGGTGGCCGGGGGCACTGGGGTGTCCGAGGCCACCATGAGCCGGATCGAAACCGGCGGCAGTCAGGTTTCCGCCCCGCATCTTTACGGCCTGGCGCAGATGTTCGGTGTCGAGATTGCCGATTTCTTCCACACTACCACCCCTCTGCGCGGCCGCCGCAGCCTGACCCGCGCTGGGGATGGCACTGCCTTTTCCACCCCCCGGCTTGAGGCGCGCCTGATGGCGGCCGAGTTGCGGCACAAGGCGATGCACCCCTTTGTCAACCGCACCACCGCGCATGATCTGTCTCAGGTCGGCGGCCTGTCAGGCCATGCGGGCGAGGAATTCCTGCACGTGCTGCAAGGCCCGCTGATCCTGATGTCCGAATCCTACACCCCCTTGCGGCTGGAAACCGGTGACAGCCTGTATTTTGATGCCACCGATCCCCACGCCTATTTGACCGACAAGGGCGCCGAGGCGCGCTTTCTTGTCGTCTCCTCCGCCATCTCCCCCCATCCGCTTGCACAGGATACCCAGCCATGACAGACGCCATCCTTGCCGAAATCCTTTTGCCAACCAATGAGTTGCGCAATGACTTGCCGTTCTGGACCAAGACCATCGGCATGCGGCTGGAAAACATCTTTCCCGCCGACAACCCTTCGGTCGCCTCGTTGTCGGGGCATGGGCTGCGCGTGCGCATTGACAAGGCCGCTCAAGTGCCGCCCGGCAAGATCCGCATCCTGACCGACGACCCTGCCAGTTTTGCGGGCGGCGAGACGCGTCTGACGGCGCCGAACGGCACGGAGATTGAGGTGGTTCCCCTGTCACCGCAACTGCAGCAGCCTGAAACGGTTCACGAATTCGGCGTGCGTCGCCTGAAGGATTCCGCGCCTTGGGTCATCGGTCGCGCCGGAATGCACTACCGCGACCTTATCCCAAGCCGTCTGGGCGGATCGATCATCGCCAGCCATATCCGCATTCCCGACGGCGGCCCGGTGCCCGACATGGTGCATTACCACACCGTCGGCTTTCAGTTGATCTACTGCTACAAGGGCTGGGTCGATGTGATGTATGAAGATCAGGGCGATGGCATGCTGCGGCTTTCGGCCGGCGATTGCGTGATCCAGCCGCCGGAAATCCGCCACCGCGTCTGTCATGCCTCGCCCAATATCGAGGTGATCGAGATCGGCGTTCCGGCCGAACACATCACCACGATTGACCACAACATGACCTTGCCGAACGGCTGGGGCGACCCCGACCGGGAATGGCAGGGGCAGAAATTCGTTCACCACGTCAAGGACAAGGCGGTTTGGCAGCCCTTCCGCATCCCCGGATTTACCGCGCGCGACACCGGCATTGCGGCGGGCACCAAGGGTGTTGCGAACATCCAGATCGCCCGGTTCGATGGCGGCACCCCGCCCGCCACGCTGCATGACACCGATATCCATTTCACCTTTGTCCTTGAGGGCAGCATGACCCTGAAAGCCAAGGGAGAGCCCGACCGCCAGCTTTCGGCGGGCGATGCCTTTGTCATCCCGCCCGGTCAGGCCGCGCAATATGCCGATTGCTCGACCGATCTGGAACTTCTGGAGGCCACTTTGCCTGCTGGCTTTACCACAACGGTCACCACGCTCTGACCCTTCCCGGCCGACTGCCTTGGCCGGGGGTTGATCCGATAGGGTAACTTGATTAAGCGAAGGGCGGTCATGGTGGGCCGCACCCTGGGCGTCATGCTTGCCGCGCCCCTGCGGGCCGAACGGCAACAGGGGTGCGGCAAAGGGAATTGGCATGAAGCGCAGCAGCGGCAAGATCGGGCTTGTGGTGGATTGGGTGGTTGATCGCCTGGTTCGCACGCTGATCGCCGTATCGCTCTGGCTGCCCTATGACCGACGCGGGCCTGTGGCGGGCTGGGTGGTTGCACATGTCATCGCGCCGGTCGCCGGCTATCGCCGCCGGGTGCGTGACAATCTGGCGCTGATCTTCCCCGACATGCCAAAGGCCGAGGTCGAACGCATGGCGCGCGCGGTGCCAGCCAATATTGGCCGGACCTTTCTTGAGATCTATTCCGGCGACGAGTTTGCCGCCCGCGTTGCCCGCGAACCGCTGCAGGGCCCCGGTGTGCAGGCACTGGAACAGGCCGCCGCCGAGAAACGGCCGGTGCTTCTGGTGACGGGCCATTTCGGCAATTACGACGCCATGCGCGCCGCCCTGATCGCCCGCGGCTATCCGGTGGGCGGCCTTTACAAGCCGATGAAGAACCGCTTCTTCAACACCCATTATGTTGCCGCCATCTCGCGCATCGGCACCCCGGTCTTTCCGCGCTCTCGCAGTGGCATGGCCGACATGGTGCGCTTTCTGAAGGGCGGCGGCATGGTCGGCATCGTGCTGGACCATTATGTAAAAGGCGGTGTGCCTCTGCCGTTTCTGGGCCATGACGCCATCACCTCGCTGGCCACCGCGGAAATGGCCTTGCGCTACAACGCGCTGGTGGTGCCGGTCTATGGTATCCGCCGCGACGATGGCCGGTTCGATCTCATGGTCGGAAGTCCCGTGCCGCACAGTGACCCGGTGACCATGACGCAGGCCCTGAATGCCGATCTGGAGCAGCATGTCAGACGCCACATGGACCAGTGGATGTGGACGCACCGGCGCTGGAAAACCGGGCGTCCGGGCTGAGCTGGCAGCCCCTCAGCCGCCGCCCGCCTCCTCCCCAACCTTTCAGCAAGACCAGGATCTGTCAGCGCTCTTGCCCTTGCGAAGGCCTTTCAACCGGCAATGCGGCCTTGTATCGGTAGGAACATGAGTCAACCTGAAAACCTTTACCTGATGGGCGTCGATGGCGGGGGAAGCCGCTGTCGCTTTGCATTGGCCAATGCCGACGGTCGGGTTCTGGCCCGGGCCGAGGAGGGCGCTGCCAATATCGCATCCGATTTCGCAACCGCCGCCGCCGCGATCCGGCGGGGGATGGAGATCCTGCGCCAGACCGCAAAGCTTCCCGCCTCGGCGCAGGTCGTGGCGCATCTGGGGCTTGCCGGGGCCAATGCCCCGGGGGTGGCCGCGCGGTTGAAAGACCATCTGGGCCTTGCACGGGCCGCCATCGAGGATGACCGACGTACCGCGGTTACGGCAGCGCTGGGCGGGGGGCAGGGGGCCGTGGCCTCTTGCGGGACCGGCTCGTTCGTCTGTCGCCAGACCGCCGATGACCTGTTGTCGATTGGCGGTTGGGGGCTGCCCATCGGCGACGATGCCTCGGGCGCGTGGCTTGGCCAGCGCGCGATGCGGCGGGCGGTTCTTGCCTTGGACGGGCTGGTGCCGATGACCGGCCTCCTGCGCCAGGTCGCCGACCAGACCGGGGGCGAGCGTCCGCAGATGGTGTCCTTTTCCCTCACCGCCCGGCCCGCCGATTATGCCGCCCTTGCGCCGCTTGTCGTGGCCGCCGCCGAGGCCGGCGATCCCGAGGGTCGGGTACTGATGCAGGCCGGGGCCGATTACATCCGGGCGGCCCTGACCGCCCTTGGCCATCGCCCCGATCAGCCACTCTGTCTTTTGGGCGGGGTGGG
Organism: Paracoccaceae bacterium; assembly: GCA_023254015.1. GTDB lineage: Bacteria > Pseudomonadota > Alphaproteobacteria > Rhodobacterales > Rhodobacteraceae > Tabrizicola_A. Next base: position 6,235 of record JALQYS010000408.1, on the reverse strand, counting down.
GCGGCACTACGCCCCCTATCTGTCGGGCCTTGTCAGTCAGCCGCCGCTTTTGCCGGCGGTGGCGGGCGCCCTGATCCTTGCCGCCCGCGCCGCGGGGATCGAGACCGGGGGCAAGCCCTGGACATGACCATGCCCCCCCCGATCACGGCGCTTGTCGGCCCCGATATCTTTGACGGGGACACCACCCATCACGGGGCCGCACTCTTGATCCGGGGCGAGCGGGTTGAGGGCATCGTTCCGGCCGGAAGCATCCCGCGGGGGGCCTTGGTTCAGGCGCTGGGCGGCGGCCTTCTGGCACCGGGTCTTGTCGATCTGCAGGTGAACGGTGGCGGCGGGCTATTGCTGAACGACGATCCTGCCCCCGCCGCCATGGCCCGGATTGCGGCTGCCCATGCCCGGCTTGGCACCACAACAATCCTGCCCACCCTCATCACCGACACGCCGGAGCACAGCGCCGCCGCCATTGCCGCCGCCCAAAAGGCGGTGGATCAGGGCGTTCCCGGCATTGCGGGATTGCATCTGGAAGGCCCGCATCTGTCGGTCCTGCGCAAGGGCGCGCATGATGGCGCGCTGATCCGCCCGATGACCGGGGCCGATCTTGATCTGCTGACCGCCGCCGCCCGCAGATTGCCGGCGTTGATGATGACGCTGGCGGTGGAATCGGCGACGCCCGACCAGATCGCCCGCCTGACCGCCGCTGGCGTTGTGATCAGTCTTGGCCACAGCGAAGCATCCTACGATCAGGTGCAGGCCGCCGTTCGCGCTGGCGCACGGTCTGCCACGCATCTCTTCAACGCCATGAGCCCGCTTGGCAACCGCGAGCCGGGCCTTGTCGGCGCCGCGCTGGAGATGGGCGAGCTTTCGGCCGGCCTGATCGCTGACGGCTTTCACGTTCACCCTGCCGCGATGCGGGTGGCCTTGCGGGCCAAGCGCGGTCCGGGGGCGATTTACCTTGTCTCTGATGCCATGGCGACGATCGGCAGTGATCTGACCTCGTTCCGTCTCAACGGCCGGCCGGTGTTCCGTGACAAGGGCCGCCTGACGCTGGCCGATGGCACACTGGCCGGGGCGGATATCGACCTGTTGTCGGCGGTGCGCTTTGCCGTGGCCCATCTTGACCAAACCCCGGCCGAGGCGCTTGCCCGCGCCACGCGGATCCCGGCGCGGCTGATGGGCCTGTCTGACCGGGGCCACCTGGCCAACGGCGCCCGGGCCGACATCCTGCATCTAGGTGATGACCTGCGCCTGCGCGCCGGCTGGCAGGGGGGCCAGCCGCTCGTCACCGCCTAGGGCGCGGCTTTCACCAGCCGCTCCAGCTGATCCAGAAAGCGCGACCGGTCGGCCTTGGAAAACGGACGCCCGCCACCCTGCCGGAACGGATCGGCCGAGCGCAGATCCTGCATCAGATCGCGGGTGGCAAGGGCCATGCCGATATTGGCCTCGGTCAGCAGCTCACCGTTCGGCTTGATGACCCGCGCTCCGGCGGCCACACATTTCGCCGCCAGGGGGATGTCGCCGGTCACCACCACATCGCCCGGCTGACATGCTCCGGCGATGTGCTTGTCCGCCTCATCGGGGCCGGCGGTGACATAGACGCTTTCGACCAGCGGGTTTCGGCTGGGCCGGATGCCGCCGTTTGACACCAGCACCATGCGGATGCGGTGCCGCGTCGCCACCCGTTCAGCCTCTTCCTTGACCGGGCAGGCGTCGGCGTCGATCCAGATCGTCATGGCTGCCGCCGTAGGATGGGTGATTCACCCATCCTCGTTTCAAGGAACCGTAGTTCAGCCATGCAGGGCCTGCGCATGAAAGGCGATGTGCTCTTCCATAAAGCTGGCCACGAAGAAATAGCTGTGGTCATAGCCCTTTTGCATGCGGAACGTCCCACCCTGACGACGCTCGGCCATGGCCCCGGCCAGCGCCTCGGGCTTCAGAAGGTCGATGAACTGATCCGCCGTGCCCTGATCAATCAGCATCGGCCCGTCAAAGCCCCGCTTTTTCATCAAAAGCGTCGCATCATGCGGGGCCCAGGCGGCCTCGTCCGTGCCCAGATAGGCGGTGAACTGCTTGCGGCCCCAGTCGCTGGCGGTCGGGTTGCAGATCGGCGCAAAGGCCGAGACGCTGCGGAACCGGCCCGGAAAGCTCATCGCGATGGTCAGCGCGCCGTGTCCGCCCATCGAATGGCCGGTGATGCCCTGCGCCTCTTCGGCCAGCGGGAACGAATTGAACAGCACCCGCGGCAGTTCCTCGGTCACATAGTCCCACATGCGGAAATGCGGCGCCCAGGGCTCTTGCGTGGCGTTCACATAGAACCCCGCGCCCTGACCCAGATCATAGGCCGGGTCATTGGCGACGCCCTCGCCCCGGGGCGAGGTGTCGGGGAACACCAGCGCTACGCCCATCTCGGCGGCCCATCGCTGGGCGCCTGCCTTGACCATGGCGTTTTCATGGGTGCAGGTCAGGCCCGACAGATACCAGATCACCGGCACTGCGCCCGTCTCAGCCTCTTCCGGCAGAAACAGGCCAAACGTCATCTCGCCGCCCGTGGCCTGCGAGCCATGCGAATAAACACCCTGCACGCCACCAAAGCAGCGATTTTCCGAAATGGTTTTCATGTCTTCCCCACCATGGGCCCGATCAGGGCGATCACGCCCGAGACCGTCAGCACCGAGATTGCCGTCGAAATGAGAATTGCCGTCGAAACCCGTTGCGGTGCAACCCCGTGATGCTGCGCCAGAATGAAAACATTGCCCGCAACCGGAAGGCTGGCCGCCGCAATCATCACGCCCGCCGCAAAGGGTTCGACCCCAAGGGCGAATACGGCAAGCGCCACTAGCGCCGGGTGGATCACCAGCTTGGCCGCCGCAATCCAGCCGGCCAGCTGCAACCGGTCGGCCCGCCGCCCGGCTAGGCTCGCCCCGATGGCAAACAGCGCGCAGGGCGTGGCGGCGTTGCCCAATAGCGCCATGAAGTCATTCACCACCGCAGGCAGCGGCAGCCCAAGGCCCGACCACAGGAAACCCAGCACGATCGACACGATCATCGGATTGGCCAAAAGCCCCCGGCCCAGAACCGTCAGCGTCTGCAGCCGCAACTGCCCCTCGCGCGTGCCGGTGATGACAAGGGTGATCAGGCTGGAGAAGATCACCATGTCGATGGTCAGCACCATCATCACAGGCCCCGCCGCCGCCGCGCCCAATAGCATCACCAGCATCGGCACGCCCAGAAAGCCGGTGTTGCCCGAGACCGCCGCATGGGCCTCCATCGCGCCTTCCGCCCAAGGCAGCCCCCGCAGCCGCGCCACAGTCAGCACAAGGGCATAAAGCGCGAACGAGGCCAGAAGATAGGCGGCCACAAAGCGCGGTTCAAAAATCTCGGCCAGTGACAGGTTCGAGGCAAAGCGGAACAGCATCGCTGAAAGCGGGAAGTAAAAGACGAACCTCGTCAGAAACCCCGTCGCCTCGGCGCTGAAGATCTGCGTTCGCCCGGCCCAGAAACCAAGGCCGATGATGGCAAAGAAGGGCAGGGTCTGCAAAAGAATGGCCAGCATGGCCTCTTGGTGTCAGACGGGGCCGGAAAGGGCAAGCCCGGCGCCCGGCCGCACGGCGCCTCATGTCCCCTTCTTAGGGAGAGGGGGCGGCCCTTGTGGGTGATCGCCGGGCCATTCCCTCAAGCCAGACGTCAACCGCCCCCGATCAGCGCCCCGGCCGCAAAGACCAGTGCCCCGCCCAGCACCACCTGCAAGGCCGCCCGCAGGAACGGCGTCTCCATATAGCGGTTCTGAATCCAGGCGATGGCCCAAAGCTCGATGAACACCACGATCATCGCAATCACCGTCGCCGTCCAGAATTCCGGAATCAGATAGGGCAGCGCATGGCCCATCCCGCCCAGCATGGTCATCACGCCCGAGGCAAGGCCGCGCTTCCACGGGCTGCCCCGGCCCGACAGCACGCCGTCGTCATGGGCGGCTTCGGTAAAGCCCATGGAAATGCCAGCGCCGACCGAGGCCGCCGCGCCGACCAGAAAGGTCGTCCAGGTGTCTTGCGTGGCAAAAGCGGTGGCAAAGATCGGGGCAAGGGTAGACACCGAGCCATCCATCAACCCCGCCAGCCCCGGCTGCACCCAGGTCAGAATGAACTGCCGCCGGGCGCCTTCATCTTCACTGGCTTTCTCGCCGTCGGTCAGGTGCCGGGCCTGCAAGGCGTCGGCATGTTCGGCATGGCCCGATTCCGCCGCCGCCAGATCGCCCAGAAGCTTGCGCGTCGCCGCGTCCGTGGTTTGACCCGCCGCGCGGGTGTAAAAGGCCGCGGCCTGCACCTCCATCGCGCGGGCCTCAGCGCGCATCGCGTCAAGGCCCAGCGTCTCGTTCAGCCAGACCGGCTTGCGGGCGTAAAACCCTGCCACATGCTCGCGACGGATCAGCGGGATCACCGCGCCGAACCGGGCCTGATGCAGGTCGATCAGCTGGCGGCGGTGTTCATCCTCTTCGGCGGCCATACCATCGAACACGGCGGCCGAGGCCGGGTATTCGGCGCGCAGCCTTTCGGCATAAAGCCGGTAGATCTGCGCATCGTCCTCTTCCGAGGAAATCGCCAAGGCGAGAATTTCCTGCTCGCTCAGGTCTGAAAAACGACGGCGCGATGAAATGGCGGACAGCATTGCAAACCCCTTTGGCCAGTTGTCCGTCAGTTAGACCCGGCGGGTGACAAAGGAAAGGGCGGCGGTGTCGCGGCCCGGGCGACAGCGCCGACAGGCGCGGAAAGGCTTGCTGACCGGGCGGTTCGGCCTAACATGCAAGGGTCAGCAACCTTGGGAGGGTCCTCATGCCAGATGGAAGCAGCACTACGGCACGCCGCAGCGTTGTCGTGTCGGAGTTCACCAACAGCGTCCTTGATCCGGCCGCGCCCATGCTGGGGCCGGTCGAAAATGGCGGCACCATCATCGCCAATACCGCGCCGGGATGCTGGGGGCCGATGATCACGCCCAGCCTGCGCGGCGGGCATGAGGTGACGCGCCCGGTTTTCGTGACGGGTGCCGAGGTGGGCGATGCGGTGGCGATCCGCATTCGCGACATCACGGTGACATCGATCGCCACCGCCTCGGGGCACGACAGCTCTCCGGCCGGGTTCTGTCTGGGCGACCCCTATGTGGCGGCGCGCTGCCCGGTCTGCGACACGGTCTGGCCGGAAACCCATGTCGAGGGCATCGGCCAGCAAGCCGTGAAATGCAACAGCTGCGGCAATGCGGTAACGCCGTTCGAGATCGTGCATGGCTATACCGTGACCTTTGACGAGACCCGTTCCGTCGGGATGACGCTGCCCAAGGCGGCGGCGGAAAGCATCGCGCATCAGGCCAGCCATTATTCGGCCCTGCCCGACCAAAGCCGCCAGCATTCGATCCTGACCTTCGCGCCTTCAGACATGCCCGGAACGCTGGTCCGCATGCGGCCCTTCATGGGGCAGCTTGGCACCTGCCCGTCGATGGCCATGCCCGACAGCCATAACGCGGGCGATTTCGGCGCCTTCCTGGTGGGCGCGCCGCATGAATACGGCATCACGGCCGAGCAGTTGGCCAAGCACAAGACCGACGGCCATATGGACATCGACGCGGTGCGCGCGGGGGCGATCATCGTTTGCCCGGTCAAGGTGCGCGGTGCGGGCGTCTATATGGGCGACATGCACGCAGGTCAGGGTGACGGCGAGATTGCAGGCCACACGATGGACGTCGCAGGCAGCGTGACGCTGCAGGTCGAGGTGGTGAAGTCCTATCCGATCGACGGCCCGGTGCTTTTCCCGCTGGAAGAGGATCTGCCGCCGATGGCGCGGCCCTTCACGGCGGCAGAAAGGGTCAAGGGGCAGCGTCTTGCCGAAAAATGGGGCGTGGGCGCGATCGAGCCACTTGCGCCGATCAGCGTCATCGGCACGGCGGCGAACCTGAACCTGGCGATCGAGAACGGGCTGGCCCGGGCCGCGAAACTTCTGGGCATGACGGTGCCCGAGGTGCGCAACCGCGCCACGGTGAACGGCGCGATCGAGATCGGCCGCGCGCCGGGGGTCATTCAGGTGACCTTCCTTGCGCCGCTGGCTCGGCTGGATGCGGTGGGTCTGGGGTATTACGCCCGCGAACAATACAACCTGTGACGACTGATCGCGCGGGCCGCACCGGCCCGCGCACCCTTTGGGTCAGGGCCGTCATCCTGACGGTCTCCTGCGCCACCTAGACGGCCTTCAGGATG
>JALQYS010000407.1 GCA_023254015.1 Paracoccaceae bacterium | reverse complement strand
CCAGCCGGCTGTCGAACAGATCGGGCTGAATCCAGCAGTCGAACAGGTTCAGCACCGCCTCGGTGATGGTCTGGGAGGGGGCCTTGGTGCGGGCGATCAGATTGGCGGTGTTGCGGCTTTCCCACCGGGCGACCAGCCCGTCCAAGAGCGCCTCGCGATCGGCAAAATGCCAATAGAAACTTGTCCTCGACAGGCCCAGCCTTTCGGCCAGCGGCATGACCTTGACCGCCTCGACCCCGCCCTCGACCAAAAGCTGATAGGCCGCATCCAGCCAAAGATCGGCCGATCCGCGCCAGCCGCGTTCGTTCTGAGCAGGTGTGTTCATGGCCAAACCCTAGGCATTTCACCGCTTTTCCGCAAGCCGGAGCAAACTCGACACTACTGTCGATTTTTTTATTGACTTGTCAAGCCAGCCGAATAATCTCGCGCCATGCCCCCACACTGAGGTAGCCCAATGTCCAACGATCCGCTTTTGCAGCCCTTCCAGCTGAAGCACCTGACCCTTCGCAATCGCATCATGACCACCAGCCACGAACCGGCCTATGGTGAGGATGGCATGCCCAAGGACCGTTACAGGCTGTATCACCTTGAACGCGCCAAGGCAGGCGTGGCCATGGTGATGACGGCAGGATCGGCCAGCGTCAGCCGCGACAGCCCTCCAGTGTTTTCCAACCTTCTGGTCTGGAAGGACGAGGTTGTTCCGTGGATGAAGCGTCTGGCAGACGATTGCCACGATGCCGGAGCGGCGGTGATGATCCAGCTTTCCCATCTTGGTCGCCGCACCCGCTGGGACAAGGGGGACTGGCTTCCGGTCGTGGCGCCCAGCCATGACCGCGAACCTTCACACCGCGCCTTCCCCAAGAAGGCCGAGGATTGGGACATTGTCCGCATCATCGAGGATTACGCCGATGCCGCGGAACGCATGCACGCCTCGGGGCTGGATGGGATCGAGCTTCTGGCTCACGGCCATCTCCTCGATCAGTTCATCTCGCCCCTGACCAACAAGATGGACGCCCCCTATGGCGGCGATCTGGAAAACCGCGCCAGGCTGTTGATGGAGGTCGTGGCCGCCATTCGCAAACGGGTTGGGGCCAAGCTCATCATCGGCGTCCGCTTTGGCGGCGAAGAGGCGCAGGCCGGCGGCACCACTATTGAAGAAGGTGTCGCGCTGGGCAAGATGCTGCGCGACAGCGGCATGGTTGACTACATGAACATCAACCGCGGCCGGATTCATACCGACCCGGCGATGACCGACATGATCCCGATTCAGGGCATGAAATCGGCCCCGCACCTTGACCTTGCAGGCCGCCTGAAGGCCGAAGTCGGCATGCCCACCTTCCACGCCGCACGGATTCCCGACGTGGCAACCGCGCGTTATGCGGTGGCCTCGGGTCAGCTGGACATGGTGGGCATGACGCGCGCCCATATGGCCGACCCGCATATCGTGCAGAAGATCATCGAAAAGCGCGAGGATGACATTCGGCCCTGCGTTGGTGCAACCTACTGCCTGGACAGGATTTATCAGGGCGGCATGGCCTTGTGCATCCACAACCCGGCTACCGGGCGCGAAGAAACCATGCCCCACACCATCACCCCGGCAAAGGAACTGAAAAAGGTCGTGGTGATCGGCGCCGGCCCGGCAGGTCTGGAAGCGGCGCGGGTGGCGGCCGAGCGTGGGCATCAGGTTGTGGTCTTTGAGGCGGCCGACCAGCCCGGCGGCCAGGTGCGTCTGAGCGCGCTGACCAAGCGGCGGGCCGAGATGATCGGCATCATCGATTGGCGCATGGCGCAATGCGCGGCGCGGGATGTGGAGTTCCGGTTCAACACCTTTGCCGAGGCGGCAGACGTGCTGGCGGAAAAGCCCGATGTGGTGATCGTGGCCACCGGCGGCCTGCCGCAGAAGGACGTTCTGGCCTATGGCAACGAGCTGAC
>JALQYS010000360.1 GCA_023254015.1 Paracoccaceae bacterium | reverse complement strand
GGAGATCAACTCGGTCGCTGACCTTCAGGGCCTGAAGATGCGCATTGGCGGTTTTGCCGGCAAGGTCATCGAAAAGCTGGGCGTCGTGCCGCAGCAGATCGCGGGCGGCGACATCTATCCCAGCCTCGAAAAGGGCACCATCGACGCCGCCGAATGGGTCGGCCCCTATGACGATGAGAAGCTCGGCTTCTACAAGGTCGCGCCCTATTACTATTATCCCGGCTGGTGGGAAGGCGGCCCGTCGATCGCCACGATGATCAACCTTGCCAAATGGGCCGAGCTGCCCCCGGCCTATCAGGCGGTGTTGAAGGCGGGCTGTGCGCTGGCCAATACCGACATGCTGGCGAATTATGACTACAAGAACCCCGTCGCGCTGAAATCGCTGGTGGCCAATGGCGCGCAGCTGCGGCCCTTCCCGCAGGATGTGCTGTCGGCCGCCTTCGACGCGGCAAAATCCACCTATGACGAGATCAGCGCGACGAACGCCAACTTCAAGAAGATCAAGGACGCACAGGATGCCTTCCTGCGCGATGCCTATCTCTGGGCGCAGATTGCCGAATACAACTATGACACCTTCATGATGGTACAGCAGCAGGCCGGCAAGCTGTGAGGCCACGAACACAAGCACAGAAGGGCCCCGGAGCGATCCGGGGCCTTTTCGGTCTGGGGGTCAGCCGATCTCGGACAAAAGCCTTGTGCGGAACGACATCATCCATTCGGCGCGTTCCTCGGCCATCATCCGGCCCGCGCGGGTCTGCATTGTTTCGGGCAGGCGCAAGAGCTTGACCTCGATATGGTCCAGCGCGAAACGCTTGTCATCCAAGGGCCGGCGCAGCGCCATCGGGTCGTCCATGTCGACGATCCCGCCGCCCATGCGGCCTGAAATCAGGAACATCCGCGCAAGGCCAATCGCGCCCAGGGCCTCCAGCCGGTCGGCATCCTGCAGGATGCGCGCCTCGGGCGTTTCCGGCGGGATCCCGGCCGAAAAGCTGTGGGCGGCGATGGCATGGGCCACGGCCTCCAGCTTGGCAGGATCGAACCCGTCGGCGCGCAGGAAATCAACCGCTGCCGCCGCCGACAGGGTCGAGGCGCGGGCGCGGTCGGGGCTATCCTTGGGCAGGTTCACCAGATCATGGAGCCAGACGGCGGCCTCCAGCACCGGCCAATCCACCTGCGGCTCATCCAGTGCGATGGCGCGCGCATTGGCCCAGACGCGGGACAGATGGCCCAGATCATGCGCCCCATCGGCGGGCTGGGCGGCCCAGACAGCGGCCACATGGGCGCGATAACGGTCGGCGGCGGTGGTCACAGATCCTCCAGTGCGGTGACGGTCAGACCCAGCTCGCGCGCGGCGGCCAGCGACAGGACAGGGCTGTCCAGCCCCCGCTCGGCCTGAAAGCGGCGGACGGCCTCGGCGGTTTCGGCATCCATCTCGCCGGTGACTGGCCAGAGGTAAAGCCCGCGCGCCTTGAGCGCCCGTTGCAGGCTGGCCACGAATTGCACGGTCTGCTCGGCCGGGCAGGGGGCGCGGAACCAGACTTCCTCGCGGTCCTGCACCATGCGCTGATGGGTCCGGGTGCGATAGGTGGCGGGCGTCACGACGACGCCTGCTGCATCGCGGACCTCTTCGGTCACCACGACCTGCTCGGTCACGGTTTCGATCACGGCCGGCGTCACCGAACTGGCCCAGCATTCGCCGCGCGGCGAGGGCGGCGGGCCGTCGCCCTTCAGCCGCACCACCTCGCGCGACAACATCGCCTGAGCGGGCGCCTGCACCGCAGCGCCCTGACAGCCACCCAGAAGAACCATCAGCGCAAGGCCGAAGAAAAGCTGTCGTTGCATCTGCTGCCTGTCTGACACCGGGGTTCGCCCCCGGCTTTCGTATTCCGCCCGCAATCTAGCGACAATCGGCCGGGCTGCCTAGCCCCGCCTCCCCTCTGGCAAATGCTGCCGGCTTGTCCTATGTCTGGCCCACCCAACCGGATTGCGGCAACTTCAGGAAGGCAGGACGCGACAGATGGCGAAGATCACCTATGTGGAACATGGCGGCAAGGAACATGTGGTCGATGTGGCCCCCGGCCTGAACGCACTGTTCGGCTTGGAGTACGCTCGCTATGGCGAAGAGCACAAGGAAATCTACGAGACCGAGACTTCCGAGCGTTCGTTTGAAGA
>JALQYS010000038.1 GCA_023254015.1 Paracoccaceae bacterium | reverse complement strand
CATGATGACGTCGCACCAGGCGGCCGCCTCGGCGATGCCCATGACCTTCAGGCCTTCGCCTTCAGCCTTCTTGGCCGAGGGCGAGCCTTCACGCAGGGCGACAACAAGGTTCTTGGCACCCGAATCGCGCAGGTTCAGCGCATGGGCGTGGCCTTGCGAGCCATAGCCGAGGATCGCAACCTTCTTGTCCTTGATGAGGTTGATGTCGCAGTCGCGGTCATAATAAACGCGCATGGGCGTGTCTCCGTTTGGTTGATGGTCGCAAGATAGGGGTATTTGCGCGGCAGATCGTGCAAAGTTTGACGATCTGCAATTTTTCTGCGAAAAATCATTCTCGAAAAACCGATCAGGTGAAAAATTCATGCAGGTGGATGATACGGACCGCCGCATCCTGCGGCAGGTTCTGGCCGAACCGACGGCTGCGCGCAGCGAAGTGGCTGAACGGGTCGGCGTCACCGCAGCCACGCTGGGCCGGCGGCTGGAGCGGCTGCGCGAGGCGGGCGTCATCCGCGCGGTTCGGGCGGCCATCGACTGGCGGGCGCTGGGATTTGGCGTCGAGGTCAGTCTGCGCTTTACCTTGGACAAGACCAACCCCCGCGCCTTTGACGAATTCATCGCCGCCGCCCGCGAGGTGCCCGAGGTGGTGGCGATCGAAACCTTTCTGGGCCGGGTGGATGTGCGACTGAACGTGATTGCCCGCGACATGGCGCATTATCAGGAGGTCTATCGCGCCCGTATCCTGTCGTTGCCGCACATCGCCGAGGTGGATGCGCTGATGCTGATTGCCACGATCAAGGATTCCGCCGGGGTGCCGCTGTGATCGATCTGGATGACATCGACCGGGCGGTGTTGCGGGAATTGTCGCTGGAGGGCGATCTGTCCGCCGGAGAGCTGGGGCGCCGGCTGGGGATCAGCCAACCCGCCGCCTGGCGCCGGGTGCGCCGTCTGGAAGAAGCGGGGATTCTGACGGGCCTGCGGGTCGAGGTTGACCATGCCGCGCTGGGCTTTGGCGTGACGGTGTTTCTGGGGGTGAAACTGGCCACCCGCGGGCGGGTCAGCCTTGAGGATTTCGAGCGCGCGGTGCAGGCCATTCCCGAGGTGCAACTGGTGCAGCATGTGCTGGGGATGTTCGATTACCGCCTGCGCGTGGTGGCACGCGACATCACGGATTTCGAACGGGTCTTGCGGCGGCGGATCATGACCTTGCCGGGGCTTGGCCAGGTTGAGGCCAATGTGCTGTTGACCGAGGAACGGCGGATGGGGCCGTTTGGCGGCCGACAAACCGGATAGTCCTGCCGGCGCACCGGATCGCGCGTCGACGAGGGGAAGCCGGGCACGACGCGCCAGAGTGCGATTTTTCGACGAAAAATCGGGCCCGCCCGACCCCTGTCAGGCCAGAAGGCGCAGCACCCAGTCCTTCAGTCGTCTGACCCGGCCGGTATAGGGCGGGAACAGAAGGGGCAACAGGGTCAGCCGGTTGCGCATCACAGGTTTGAGGTGGCTGAACGTGTCAAACCCCGCTTGCCCATGGCCGGCCCCCATGCCCGAATTGCCGATCCCGCCAAAGGGCAGGTTCTGGTGCAGAAAGGGCATGATCGTCAGGTTCACGCCGAAAGACCCTGAGGAGGTTTCGTCGCGCAGCCGCGACACCATCTGGTCCCCGCCAAAGGCATAGATCGTCAATGGTTTCGGCCCGGCGTTGATGGCGTCGATCGCGGTCGACAGATCGTCATAGGGAAGGATCGGCAGAAGGGGGCCAAAGATCTCTTCCTGCGAAATCGCCATCCCGGCGGTCGTGCCGATCACCAGCCGGCCGGCCATGTGCCGCGCCTTGGGGTGGTCTTGTCCCAGCGCCTCGACCTGGGCGCCCTGGGCCGTTGCGTCGTTCAGGAGGCCGATCAGACGGGCATAGTGGCGGTCATTCACGATGGCCGTGGTTCCATCTGCCGCCATGGCCTGCCATTCGGCGCGGATCGCGGCGGTCAAGTCGCGCATGAGCGGCCGGGCGACGTGCAGATGGTCGGGGGCGACGCAGATCTGTCCCGCGTTCAGAACCTTGCCCCAGGCGATCCAGCGCGCGGCGCGGGCGATGTCGGCCCCTTCGCCCACCACCACCGGGCTTTTGCCGCCCAGTTCCAGCGTGACCGGCACAAGGTTCTGCGCCGCCGCCTGCATCACGATCCGCCCCACGGCGGGCGAGCCGGTGAAGAACACATGGTCAAAGGGCATCGCCAGCAGAGCCTGCGACACCTCCGGCCCCCCGGTTGCCACGGCGACCAGATCGGGCAGGGCCTGCGGCAACAGGCGCGCCAGCAGGGTCGAGGTCGCGGGGGCCATCTCGGACGGTTTCACCATCACCGCATTGCCCGCCGCAATGGCCGAAACCACCGGCACGAGCGCCAGCGTGAAGGGAAAGTTCCAAGGCGCGATCACCAGCGCGACGCCCTTGGGCTGGGGGTGCAGCGTGGCCGAGGTGCCCAGCATCATCAGCGTCGGCCAGGCCCGGCGGGGCCGCATCCAGCGGCGCAAGTTGCGGCGGCAATGGGCGATTTCGGACAGGACGGGCAGCACCTCGACCAGTTCGGCCTCGACCTCGGGCTTGCCCAGATCGGCGGCGACGGCGGCGGCAATCTCGGCGCGGTGATCCTTGACCACCCGCGCCAGACGGTCCAGCGCCCGCAGCCGTTCGGCAAGGCCAAAGGCCGTGCGGCGTTGAAGGTTTCCGGCCTTCAGACGGTCAAAGGCGGGGCGGAGGAGCGCGGCAGGATCGGTCATGCAGCCGACCTTGCCGGGCGGGCCCCCGCTTGGCAAGGCTGACGGGGCGTCAGACCGCCGCCTCGACCGCGCCCACGATCTCGTCGACCACGGCGCGTAGCATCGCCTCGTCCTCGCATTCGGCCATGACGCGGATCAGGGGTTCCGTCCCCGACTTGCGGATCAGGATGCGGCCCTTGCCTTGTATCCGATCGGTATTGGCCTTGATCGCGGCCTGCACTGCCTCGGCCTCCAGCGGCTGCTTGCCTGCCTCGAAACGCACGTTCTTCAACAGTTGCGGAACGGTTTCGAACTGGCGGATCAGGCTGCTGGCGGGTTGCCCGGTGCGCGCCATTTCGGCCAGGAATTGCAGGCCGGCAAACAGGCCATCACCGGTGGTGGCATAATCGGTCATCACGATATGGCCGGATTGCTCGCCCCCAAGGTTCCAGCCGCCGCGGCGCATCGCCTCGACCACATAGCGGTCGCCGACATTGGTGCGTTCCAGCCGCAGGCCGCGCCCGGTCAGGAACCGCTCCAGCCCGAGGTTCGACATGACCGTGGCCACCAGCGTCCGCCCCTTCAGGCGGCCTTCATCGGCCCAGCGGGCGGCCAGAAGCGCCATGATCTGATCGCCGTCGGCGACATGGCCGTTTTCGTCCAGGATCATCACCCGATCCGCGTCGCCATCCAGCGAGATGCCGACATGCGCGCCATGGGCCACCACCGCCTCGGCGGCGGTCTGCGTATAGGTGGAGCCGCATTTCTCGTTGATGTTGGTGCCATTGGGGCTGACGCCCACCGGAATCACCTCGGCCCCAAGTTCCCACAGAACCTCGGGCGCGGCCTTGTAGGCCGCACCGTTGGCACAGTCGATCACCACTTTCAGCCCGTCCAGCCGCAGACCGGCGGGGAAGGTGGTCTTGGCATATTCGCCATAGCGGCCCAAAGCATCGTCAATCCGCTTGGCGCGGCCGATGTCCTGCGCCGGGGCGGGGGGGATGTCGGTCTCGACCATGGCCTCGATCTCGATCTCGGCCGCGTCCGACAGTTTGAACCCGTCCGGGCCAAAGAACTTGATCCCGTTGTCGTGGTGCGGGTTGTGGCTGGCCGAGATCATCACGCCCAGATCGGCCCGCATCGAACGGGTCAGAAAGCCCACCGCAGGCGTCGGCACCGGGCCGAGCAGAAGCACGTTCATCCCCGTGCTGGTCAGCCCCGCCGTCAGCGCGTTTTCCAGCATATAGCCCGAAAGCCGCGTGTCCTTGCCGATCACCACCCGATGCGCGGTGCCACTTTCGCGGCGAAAGAACCGCCCCGCCGCCTGGCCCAGTTTCAGCGCCATCTCGGCGGTCATCGGATAGGTATTGGCCCGGCCCCGGACGCCATCGGTGCCAAAAAGCTTGCGCGTCATGTCGATGTTCCTCTGGTTGCCGCCTGCCACAGGCGCAGGGCCTGCCGGGTCTCGGCCACGTCATGCACCCTGATCATCTGCATCCCCTGCGCCACCCCCGCCAGGGCAACCGCGAGCGAGCCGGGCATCCGCCGTGCCGCCTCGGCCTCGGCGCCGATGGTGCCGATGAACCGCTTGCGGCTTGCCCCCAACAGCACCGGAACCCCCAGCGCGTGAAAGAGGCTAAGGCGCGCCAGAAGCGCCAGATTATGCTCCAGCGTCTTGCCAAAGCCGATGCCGGGGTCCACCGCCAGCCGGTCGCGCGGGATGCCGGCAGCCTCGGCCACCGCCAGCCGCTTGGCCAGCGCATCATAGACATCCAGCAGGACGTCGTCATAGCGCGGGTCGTCCTGCATGGTGGCGGGCGTCGCGATGGAATGCATCAGGATCACGGGAACCTTCGCCGCCACGGCAACCGACGCCATCGCCGGATCAAACTCCAGCGCGGTGACGTCGTTCAGGATCGCGGCTCCGGCGGCAAAGGCGGCTTCGGCCACCGCTGCCTTGCGCGTGTCGATCGAGATCGGCAGGGCCAGCCCGCCCTCGCGCAGTGCCGCAATCACGGGCGCGGTGCGCGCGGTCTCTTCGGCTGCCGTCACCTCGGCTGCGCCGGGGCGGGTGCTTTCGCCGCCAATGTCCAGAATATCGGCCCCATCCGCCATGCGCCGGGCCTGCATCAGGGCCGCCTCGGGGCGCAGGAACAACCCGCCATCGGCCAAAGCGTCCGTGGCATCCCAGGCGATGCGGTCGTTGCCGTCTCCGCCCGAGAGCCGGTCCACCCCGCCGCGACCGTCCATGTAGTCATTGCCCGCCTTGCCCGAGAAGCTCTCGGCCGTGTCGAAGCCATAGATC
>JALQYS010000092.1 GCA_023254015.1 Paracoccaceae bacterium | reverse complement strand
CTTTGCGGGCGGCAGCCTGCGCGAAACGGCCCGGGGGGTCTTTTCGGGGCTGGCCGGGGACGAGCATCTGGTGGTCACGGACCTGAGCCCCTTTCATCCGCAAAGCCTGACCTGGCCAGACCAGCCGGGCGACCGCGGCTGGATGACGCTCGCCGATGGGCAGAAAGTGGCGGTTCTGGACAGCCGCGAAGGCCTGTTGAACCTTCAGACGGGCATTCTGGCAATCGGCGACACGGCAAGATCGCTGAAACGCGGCGACCCCGATCTGGTTTCCGTTGTGCTGCATGTCGTTGAATCGGCGCCTGCCGCGGGCGACATCGTGACGCTGGACGTTGACCGCCCCTTCCGCGCCGCGCTGTCGGTGCAGCACACTGGGGTGCATCTGGCAGCCTTGGCGCTGAACCAATGCGCAGCCGCGTTCTGGACGAAAGATCCGGGCGACGCCGACAGCCTCGGCGCGCCGAACCTTGACAAGGCGGCGGTGGCGCGGTCGGAAATCAGAATTGATGCCTCAACCGATCACTACCGGCTGGGCAAGTCGCTGCGCAAGAAAGGGTTCGACGCTGCGGCCTTCCTCGCCGATCTGCCCGGTCAGGTTGCGGCGATCAACACGGTTTTGCGGGGCATGCTGGAGGTGCCGGCCCCCGTTCACGTCACGCCCGTAGAAGGCCCGCTTGGCGACCGTCGCCTCTGGACGACCCGGCTGAACGGCGCCGAGGTGTCGATGCCCTGCGGCGGCACCCATGTTGGCCATTTGTCAGACCTGGCCTCAATCGAGGTGGAATTGGCGGCGACAGAGGAGGGTTTCGTCATGGTGACCCGCAGCCGTCAAAGTTCGGCCTTACCCTCTGCGGGCTAACACCCTGACCGACTGGATCGAGGGATCAACCAGGCGGAGCGCGTTTTCAATTCGTGCCAGCAAATGCAGCTGCACATAATGGGCGTGATAGCGACTTGGCGCGACAAGGGTCAGGCACCCCTCCTCTCGCCCCGCCGGATCAAGAGGATGCAGCCAGGCGCTATCAAGCCCGGGATCGGTTCTTGCGATGAAAGCCCTGGCCCTGCCCCAGGCGGGCAGATTTGCGGCAGGTTGTCCGGGCGCGGCGGCATTGCCCGCGGTTTTCTCTGTCGCACGGGGCTCGGCCGCCCGGGGGAAGGGCACAACCTTGGAAGAGGGCGGCGAGTCGGGGGCGGCCTCTTGCCGGGCGGCAAAATCGGGTCCGATCGCCTGCCAATGCGGGGCCGTCATGTCAAGGATGGCAGGAATCGACAGACCATATTCGCTGACCCTGCCCCGCGCGCCCTGCCGCTGCAGGACAAGCCAGCCCATGTCACGCAATCGGGCCATGTCGCGCTTGACGGTGCGTTCATCCACTGACCAGAGCCTGGCGATCTCTCTCTGACCCACGGCAAGCCGGTCCAACGCCCAGTTATAGCGTGCCGTCACCAACAGGATGAACCGCAAGGCCAGCCGCTGATCGACCTTGCCAGCCGCAAGCCCCCATGCCCCGATTGCCGAGAGAATATCGTACTTTCGCACCGGGGCCGCCTGCCCCACGAGTTTCGGATTTGCCATGCCACCTCACATCCCCAATCAAGGGGTTTCCTTTCCGGAATCTGATGTCCCGGTTAATTAAGCCTGACTCCAGCGTTTCCATTTGGCTCAGGAAGGCAACGCTTTTTGTCATCGCTGGGTGATTTGCGTTCAATTTTCCGATTCTGTCAAGCCCGGCTTGGCGAGGCTTGGATTGCCGATGGCTGGGCTTTGACCCAAAACCATTTTCAATTTTGAAAATCAGGGTTCATAGGTATTGGGGGCCATCATGCGTGTCCCCCAATATGGGCCAATATGTCCCCTGATAAAAGGGATAGGGCGCAATTCTGCCCCCCATTTCGCGGCCTGGCGGGCCTTGCAGGGGCGCATCGGGGCGGGCCGCGTCACGTATGGATATCTTGCTTGCTTGTCCCCGCGGGGACAACGCTTTTCTGCGATAGAATAGGTTTTGCGTTTTTTGGATTTTAGGCGTAAACCCCAATTTGACTGGAATGAACGTTGAGAGGCAGAATGTTCACGCACGAGGACCTAAGCCGCCTGCAGGCGCAATCCCTCAAGATGCAGGGCTGGATTCGGCAGCAGACCTTTTCTCCTGAAATGGAAAAGACCCTGCGCCGCTTTTCAAGCTGGGAGTTGGGCGAACTGATCCTGAAGGTGAACCCCAACACCCTGCGCGGGCGGATGGCGGTTGAGCCTGGCCTGCCGCAAGGGCTGGTGGAAGAGGACGGCCGGCAGCGCTGGTATACGCTGGAAGAAATCAACGAGATCCGGCGCAAGC
Source organism: Paracoccaceae bacterium (assembly GCA_023254015.1). Lineage (GTDB taxonomy): Bacteria > Pseudomonadota > Alphaproteobacteria > Rhodobacterales > Rhodobacteraceae > Tabrizicola_A. The sequence goes on along the minus strand of JALQYS010000092.1, from coordinate 3,764 downwards.
TCAAGATCAACCGCAAGTCACTGATGCCTCCGCGCCCCGCGGGGAAACGGGCGATCCGTGCGGCGATTGCGAATTTCAAGGGCGGCGCTGGCAAGTCGACCGTCGCCTTGCACTTCGCCCATGCTGCGGCGCTGGATGGCTACCGCGTTCTGGTGATCGATTTCGACCCGCAGGCCACGCTGTCGCACTCCATGGGCCTTTCGGATGTTCCCGAGGAATTCACGGTCTGGGGGGTCATGGCGCGTGACCTGATCCGCGAGACAGAGCGCATGAACGCCGTCAGCCGCGGCGCCGAAAGCGGCACCGCCCTGCCCCAACGCCGCCTGCCTTCCACCATCACGGATATGGGGCTTGCCGAGTTGCGCACGGCAGATTTCATCAAGCCCACGTCCTGGCCGACAATCGACATCATTCCCAGCTGCGCCAATGCGGCCTTTGTCGAATTCGCCAGCGCCCAGTATCGGCACCTGAACCCCGAATGGTCGTTCTTTGCTGCGGTGTCGCGCTATCTGGATACGCTGTTGCCCGATGCCTATGACATCATCCTGTTCGATTGCCCGCCGGCCATCGGCTATCAGTCGATGAACGCGGTCTTTGCGGCCGATGTTCTCTATGTTCCCTCCGGCCCCGGTTATTGGGAATACGACTCGACCACCTCGTTCATCGGTCAATTGTCCGAGGCGCTGGCCGATCTGGCGCAGTTCACCGCACTTGTCCCCGCGGGGACAATGCGCCTGCCCAAGGCATTTCTGGACCTGCGGTTCCTTCTGACCCGGTATGAGCCGAACAATGATCTGCACCGCGCGATGTATTCAGCCTTCAAGAAGGTCTTTGAAGATAGGGTGACCGACAACCCGATCGAGATGACGCGCGCCGTTGAACAATCCGGGCGGTTTCTGTCGTCGATCTATGAGATCGACTATCGCAACATGACGCGCGAGACGTGGCGCCGGGCCCGGCAGAGTTTTGACCGCGCCTATGAGGAGTTTCACGGCAATCTGATGGCGGCCTGGAGCAAGATGGAGGCTGAGACATGAGCAAGCGCCGGATTTTTGATATCGACTTCCCGTCAGAAACCGAGGCACCCGCCGCATCTGTCCCCGCGGGGACAGAGCGTCGTGGCCCGATGGCGGCCGCCATTTCGGAAAACGCCGAGGCTCTGCGCGAGCGGCAGGAAGCCGAAGCTGCCATTCGTGCCGAGAATGACAGGCTGGCGCATGAGTTGGTGCGGCTCAAGAAGCTGGGGCTGATCGTCGACCTTCTGCCCATCACGGCGATCCGCACCGACAAGCTGACGCGTGACCGCGCCAAGGGCCGTGACCCCGAATTGGACGAGTTGAAGGATTCGATCAAGGCCATCGGCCTGTCGAACCCCATTCGTGTTGAGCAGGTGGGCGATGGCTATGAACTGGTGCAGGGCTTCCGTCGTCTGGCCGCGTATCGTGAGCTTTATGCTGAAACCCAGGATCCTGCCTTTGCGACGATTCCGGCCGGCCTGATCGCCCGTGGTGAAACGCTGGAGGCGCTTTATCGTCGGATGGTGGATGAAAACCTTGTCCGCCGCGACATCTCTTTTGCCGAAATGGCAGAACTTGCCCGGGCCTATCTGGCGGATCCGCAGACGGCCGCCGCCAATCTGGATCAGGCGATCGCCACGCTCTTTGGGTCAGCCGGTCGGCAAAAGCGGGTCTATATCCGCAATTTCGCAGCGCTTCTGGAACGCATCGGCGGCCACCTGCGGCACGCCCATGCCATGCCGCGCGCCCTCGGTCTGGCGCTTCTCAAGCGGATCGAGCGGGAACCCGGTGTTGCCGCCACGGTGCAGCGCGCGCTGTCGGCCAAGCCGGAGCGGAGCGAAGAGGAAGAAATGGCGATCTTGCGCGCCGTGGCCGAAGGGGCCGAGCCTGCGCCCGCAGAGCCGCGTGCGGCACGCCCGTCAAACCCCGGGGCCAAGACATCGCTGCGCGTCGCGCATGGCGATGGCATTGCGCGTTGCGTGGCGACCGTGGGGCGGGTGGAGTTGCGGATGGACCGCGACTTTTCTGCCATCGACCGCCATCGTCTTGAACTGGCGATCGAGGCATTCCTCTCGGCGCTGGAAGAGTGACTGTCCCCACGGGGACAGGGCAATCTGGATGGGTGAGGGGCCTTTATGGCCTCTTCACTCCCCCATCAGGTCCGTCGCCGGGTTTTCACTGATCTCCACATCGGCATAGTATTTCTGGGCCTGGACGGCGGAGCGGTGGAGGGAGAGTTGCATTGCGGCGGCGAGGGGGGCGCCGTCGAGGGCGGCCTGGGTCAGGAAGCCGGCGCGCAACCCGTGGGGGGTGGCGAAATCTTCCGGCAGGCCGGCCAGGCGCAAGCGGTGGCGCAGGATGGTGCGCAGGGCGTCCGGGGCAAGGCGGCGGGGCAGGGGGCGGTCGGCCTTGCTGACCGGGCGGAAGAGGGGGCCTTGGGTGATCGCGGTCACCTCCAGCCAATGCACCACCGCCCGGGCCGCGCGGCCTTTCATCGGCAGGTTCGGGGCCTGGTCCTTTTTCGTGGTCTTGGTCTCCAGAAGCCGGATCCAAAGGAGGCCCCTGGCCGCGAAGTCATCGCGTCCGACATCCTCGACATTCAGCGCTGTGACCTCTGACCGCCGCCGCCCGCCGCTGGCAAAGGCCAGCATCAGCATCGCCCGGTCGCGGATGCCGCGGTGGCTGTCGTCGCAGGTGGCCAGCAGCGTCTCAAGGATATCCCGCGTCACCGGCTTGGGCGATTTCGGCGTGCGGGGTCTGGCATTGGCGCGGCGGGCCTTTTGCCGGGCTTGGGCGACCAAGGGCGCCGAGAAGGGCGAGGGCAGGTTGCGCATGCGGTGGAAGGCCTGCCAGCTTGCAATCCGGCGGTCCAGGGTGGCCGGTGCGGGGCAGGTCAGCCCCTTGCGCAGGCCAAGGGCGATCAGCTCCATCGCCATATCCTGCGCCGCCCCCGGCTGTTCCGTCAGGTCCTGCGCGTGATCGAGGATGAAGCGCAGGGCGACCTTTTCCTCCTCGGGCCAGTCCAGATGCCGTCCGAACGAGGCCATCTTCCAGGCGGCGATATAGGCCAGGTCCCGCTCCCAGGCGCGCAGCGTGTTGGCAGGCGTGCCGCGACGGTAAAGCGCGCTGAGCGCAGCCTCATCGGCGTCGGAGAGTTGGGCGTAGGCGGGCAGGGGGAGGGTGGTCATGGGGCGTCTTTGGCGTGGGGTTCATGGGGCAGAATGGGGGGCTTGCCCGGGCTTATCAAGGGGCATGATAAGGCGGACTTATCATGTATGATAGGGCGGCAAGAGAACCTTTGCAGCAGCGCTCAAAAAGCTGGAATTCTGCGCGGCAAAGCTCCATGATGCCGGCATCACGAGGTCTATCCCCCATGCTCTGCCACCCCGAACAGCCCCGACCCGAGTTCAACCGCCAGCGCCTCCATGCCGGAACGGTCGAGCCCGATCTCTTTGGCGCCGGGCTCTTCCTGCGCCGCCGGGGCCGGATCGGCACGCGCGGCCGCGGACAGGCCGAAGCCGCCGCGCAGGATCTGATCTCCCTGAAAACGCGCCGCGGCGATTGCCCGGCGGGGCAGGGCGCATGACCCGACCTCACACCCGCCCCGGCCTTGCGGCCGATGACGAGGATCTGTGGTTCCTGCCGGGGCCGACCGACGAGGAGGATCTGCCCCCCGGCGCCGCCCCCCTGCCAACCGCGCCCCGCCGCGCGCTCTTCGACATGGCCGAATGGCGGGCCGCGCAGGAC
>JALQYS010000086.1 GCA_023254015.1 Paracoccaceae bacterium | reverse complement strand
TGCCCACCGAGTAGCCGGCGCCGAATGACGACAACACGCCAAGCGCGCCGGCGGCCATGGCATCGTGGCGGCACAGGTGCCGCTGGGGGCGGGTCTGGCGATGTCGGATTGGTACAAGGGCACCGACAATGTGACCTTCACCTATTTCGGCGATGGCGCGGCGAACCAAGGGCAGGTCTACGAGGCCTATAACATGGCCGAGCTGTGGAAGCTGCCGGTGATTTTCGTCATTGAAAACAACGGCTATGCCATGGGCACCTCGATCAAGCGGTCGACGAAATCGGTGACCTTCTTTGGCCGCGGTGCGGCTTACGGGATTGAGGGCGAGCAGGTTGACGGCATGGATGTGCTGGCGGTGAAGGCGGCGGGCGAAAAGGCCGTGGCGCACTGCCGGGCCGGGAAGGGCCCCTATATTCTGGAAATGATGACCTATCGTTATCGTGGGCACTCGATGTCGGACCCGGCGAAGTATCGCACCCGCGAGGAGGTGGAGAAGATCAAGCAGGAGAAGGACTGCATCGAGCATGTCCGCGATCTGCTGACCCAAGGCGGGCTTGCCTCCGAGGACGAGCTGAAGGCGATCGACAAGGAGATCAAGGAGATCGTCAACGCCAGCGCCGAGTTTGCCAAAGAAAGCCCCGAGCCCGCGCTGAGCGAGCTTTGGACCGATATTTACGCCTGAGGGGGGAAAACCATGGCAGTTGAAGTACTTATGCCGGCACTTTCGCCCACGATGGAAGAGGGCACGCTGGCCAAATGGCTGGTCAAGGCGGGTGACCGGGTCAAATCCGGCCAGATCATCGCCGAGATCGAAACCGACAAGGCGACGATGGAGTTCGAGGCGGTGGATGAGGGGATCGTTGGCGCGATCCTGGTCGCTGAAGGCACGGCGGGTGTGAAGGTGAACACCCCGATCCTGGTGCTGGTGGAAGAGGGCGAGGATGCCTCGGCCGCGCCGGTGGCCTCCTCGTCCGCCCCCGTGAAGGACGGCGGCGGCTCGTCGGCGGCCCCTGCCCCGGTGGCGGCGGTTGCGGCGCCGGTCGCGGTCGTGTCGAAGGCCAGCCCCGATTGGGCGGAAGGCACGCCGATGAAGACGATGACCGTGCGCGAGGCCTTGCGAGAGGCGATGGCCGAGGAGATGCGGGCCAACCCCAACGTCTTTCTGATGGGCGAAGAGGTGGGCGAGTATCAAGGCGCCTACAAGATTTCCCAGGGCTTGCTGGACGAGTTCGGGCCCAAGCGCGTGATCGACACCCCGATCACCGAGATCGGCTTTACCGGCATCGCCGTGGGCGCGGCCTGGGGTGGTCTGAACCCGATTGTCGAGTTCATGACCTTCAACTTTGCCATGCAGGCGATTGACCACATCATCAACTCGGCGGCCAAGACCAATTACATGTCGGGCGGTCAGGTGCCCTGCCCCATCGTGTTCCGTGGGGCGAATGGCGCCGCAGCGCGGGTGGCCGCGCAGCATAGCCAGGACTATGCGGCATGGTATGCCGCCATTCCGGGCCTGCGCGTGGTGATGCCCTATTCGGCGTCCGATGCGAAGGGGCTGTTGAAGGCCGCGATCCGCGATCCGAACCCTGTGGTGTTCCTGGAAAACGAAATCCTTTATGGGCAGTCGTTCGAAGTGCCCGATCTGCCGGATTTCACCATTCCCTTTGGCAAGGCCCGGATCTGGCGCGAAGGCAGCGATGTGACGATCGTGTCGTTCGGCATCGGCATGCGCTATGCCCTGGAAGCTGCGGATCTGCTTGCGAAAGACGGGATTTCCGCCGAGGTGATCGACCTGCGGACGCTGCGGCCGATTGACTATGATACGGTTCTGGCAAGCGTGCAGAAAACCAATCGCTGTGTGACCGTGGAAGAGGGTTTCCCGGTGGGGTCGATCGGCGACCATCTGGCGAGCACGATCATGCAGCGGGCGTTTGATTATCTGGATGCCCCGGTGGTGACCTGCACCGGCAAGGATGTGCCGATGCCCTATGCGGCCAACCTCGAGAAGCTAGCCTTGGTGACGACTGCCGAGGTGGTCGCCGCTGTCAAATCCGTTTGCTACCGGTAAGGGGGGCGAAAATGGCTGTGGAAATCCTGATGCCTGCACTGTCTCCGACCATGGAGGAGGGCACGCTGGCCAAATGGCTGGTGAAAGAGGGCGATACGGTGAAATCGGGGCAAGTGATTGCCGAAATCGAGACCGACAAGGCCACGATGGAGTTCGAGGCGGTGGATGAGGGCATCGTCGGCCGGATTCTGGTGGCCGAGGGCACGGCGGGGGTCAAGGTGAACACCGCGATTGCCGTGCTGGTGGAAGAGGGCGAGGATGCCGGTGCGGCAGTGGCCAAGCCCGCCGCTGCCCCTGCCGCCGCCTCCTCGTCCGCCTCTGGCGGCTCGTCGGGGGCTGCGAAGAGCGACGCGAAGCCAAGCGATGAGCGACCGGTGATGGCCGCCTCCGTCGGCGGGCGGGTCTTTGCTTCGCCCTTGGCGCGGCGAATTGCCAAGGAAAAGGGTCTTGATCTGACAAAGGTGCAAGGCTCGGGTCCGCATGGCCGGATCGTGCGCGCGGATGTCGAAGGGGCCTCGCCCGTGGCTGCCGTGGCAGCCCCGATGGCCGCCGCCCCGGCACCGGCGCCTGCGAAGGCGGCCATGCCCACAGGCATGGCGACCGAGACGGTTCTGAAGATGTATGCCGACCGCACGTTCACCGAACTGCCGCTTGACGGCATGCGCCGCACGATTGCCGCGCGCCTGACCGAGGCCAAGCAGACCATCCCGCATTTCTATCTGCGGCGCGAGGTGCGTCTGGATGCGCTGATGGCCTTCCGCGAGCAGTTGAACAAGGGGCTGGAAAGCCGCGGCGTGAAGCTGAGTGTGAACGACTTCATCATCAAGGCCTGCGCGATTGCCTTGCAGGCGGTGCCGGATGCCAATGCGGTCTGGGCGGGCGACCGGATCCTGAAGCTGAAACCGTCGGATGTGGCGGTGGCCGTGGCGGTCGAGGGTGGGCTGTTCACGCCCGTTCTGCGCGATGCCGAGAAAAAGACCATGTCGGCCCTGTCGGCCGAAATGAAAGATCTG
>JALQYS010000618.1 GCA_023254015.1 Paracoccaceae bacterium | reverse complement strand
AAGAAACCAAAGAGCTCGACTTCAACGACGACAGCCTGACCGCAAACATGCGTTGCGCCTACCCGCTCGATTACATTTCGAACGCGTCGGACACCGCACTTGGCGGCCACCCCAAGAACATCATCATGCTGACCTGTGATGCCTTCGGTGTTCTGCCTCCGATCGCCAAGCTGACACCGGCGCAAGCGATGTATCACTTCCTGTCTGGCTTCACCTCGAAAACCCCGGGAACCGAGCGTGGCGTCGTGGAACCCACGCCCACCTTCTCGACCTGCTTCGGTGCGCCCTTCATGCCGCGCCGCCCCGAGGTTTATGGCAAGCTCCTGCAGGAAAAGATCGCAAAAACCGGCGCGACCTGCTGGCTGGTCAACACCGGCTGGTCGGGCGGCGCCTTCGGCACCGGCCGCCGCATGCCGATCAAGGCCACCCGCGCGCTGCTGTCGGCGGCGCTCGACGGCTCCCTGAACAAGGTGGCGTTCCGCAAGGATGCGAACTTTGGCTTCGAAGTGCCGGTTGAAGTGCCGGGCGTCGACTCCACCCTGCTGGACCCGCGGGCGACCTGGGCCGACAAGGTGGCCTTTGACGCGCAGGCCGCGAAGCTGGTCAAGATGTTCTCTGACAACTTCGGCCAGTATCTGCCCCACGTCGACACCGACGTGAAAGCCGCCGCCATCGGCTGATCTGGCCGAATGACCTTCGGGCCGGGCCTTGCCGCGCGCAAGGGCCCGGCCTTTTCATTTGTGCGGTATGCCGCGCCTCATGCCCCTCCGCGCGAGGGGCGCTGGGTGCCCAGCCGCGGGTGCAGGTTCCGCGACAACCACCACGCCACGCCAAAGGCCGCCCCGCTTGCCGCAAAGATGCCCGACAGCGGAAAGACCAGTAGCACTAGATAGGCCGCCCCCGGTGTCAGGATGCCCGATACGTCGCGAAAGCTGGAATAAACCGCCGCCATCTCGGCCCGTTCGGACGGCTTGACCGACATCAGGAAGGGCAGCCCCCCTGCGACATCCAGCATGACCAGACCAAATGAAGCCAGGAACAGCAGCGACAGGGCGACATAGGGGATCGCGGAGAACACCGTCGCTCCGATGAACAGAACCGTGCAATACCCCAAAGACCACAGCAAGGTGCGCCGCACCGTCAGCCGCCGCGCCAGCCTGGCCATATAGGGCGAGATCAACAGCGTGGCGTTGCTGACCGAAAGCATCTGCCCGCCCAATTCCTCGCCCAAGCCGTTCTCGATGCAAAAGACCGGCACATAGACGACATAGACCCACCAGCCACAGCTGCGGAACACCGCGAACAGCCAGCCGATGATCAGCCGGGGCTGCCGGAAAAACCGCCCCAGATAGGCCAGTGGATTGACAGCCGGCCCCTTGGCGCGGGCAATCTGCCTGCCATTGCCCAGCCGCAGATACCAAAACACCGCCAGCAAAAGCGCCGCAAAGCCACCGGCAACCAGAAAGGGCAAGGGGGCCCAGACACCGCGCAGCCAGACCCCGGTCAGCGGCCCGACCGCCCAGGGCACGGCGGCATAGACCATCTGCTGGCCTTGGGTCTTGCCCAGATCGGTCCGCGCCACATAGTCCAACACATAGGCGTTCAGACAGACAAAGGTCGTCACCGTCGCCATGGCCGAAATCAGGATTGCCACCTGCACCGAAAAGGGCGTGCCCAGAATATACAGCGCCATGGCGACCAGATACAGGACGCACCCCGCCGAATAGACCCAGCGACGCGGCAAAAGCTGCGTCAGCCGCGGCACCAAAAGGCCCCAGAAGAGCGTGATGACACCGGCCACCAGATAGACGCTCGACAGATCGCTGGCCGAACCGAAGGCGTCATAGACCGCAATCGGCACGGTCGAGATCAGCACCCCCCGCACCGCCGCCTCCAGACCGGACAGAAGGGCGAAATCGGCGATCTTCGGCGTCGCCGTATGCTTCAGATGCAGGGGGATGTATCGCAGGGCCATGATACAAGCTTAACCTGTTCCAGATCCCGGGCCGAGTCTGTCCGCGACCTCAGGACGTCGCCAACAGCTCCAGAAGCCGCGCCCGCGCGGCTGGCAAGGGGCGTCCCTGCAACATGGGCTCCAGCCCCCGGTTCAGGAAATGCCCCGTCACCGCAAATCCCTGCGCAAGCTCCTGCCCGCTGGCGCGCCCCTGCCCCAGCAGCACAGCCGGCAAGGGCAAAAGCCGCGCCGCCCAGTCACCCGCACCCTCGGCACTGACCGCCCGCCCCGTCCGGGGGCTGACATAGGCCAACCCGTCGCGGCTGCCGGTCACGGCGCAGCGGCCAAGGTCAAGACCGAAACCCAACTCCTCCAGCAACAGCGCCTCCCAGCGCAGATAGGCGACAGGCCAATCCGCATCCCGCTCAAGGGCCGCCAGAAGCGCCATCGTCGCGCGCCATAATTGCGGATGCGGCTGCCGCTCGGGCAGGGCCACATGCAACATGGCGCAGATGGCATTCAACCCGGCCAGCCCCAGCCGATCCGCCATCAACCCCGCCCGAGACCGGGTCGGCTCAACCGTGAACACGCCGATATGCTCGGCAAGTCGGGCCTGCCAGGTCACCGCAACCTGGCTGCCCGGCTGCAAGACAGCCGCCATCTTTCGCGACGCGCCTCCGCGCACCACGCCCGCGTGACGGCCATGCGCCGCCGTGAACACCTCGATGATCGCAGCTGCCTCGCCATGCGCCCGCATGGCAATGATACAGCCTTCATCCTGCCAATCCATGCCCGACTATCGGCACGGGCCGGGGCAATTGGCAAGCCTCAGCCCTCGCTCAACCCTTCGGCATCCAGAAGCCCCATGCCCTGCAGATCCTCGACATCAATCAGCCACAGATCCCGGTCACGGCCCCGCTCGCGCTGCAACAGCGCATCGACTTCGCGCTCGTCTCCCTCGGCCATCGGCCGCCACAGCCGCCCGCCGGTCTCGAAATCGAACTGCCGCGCCATGGCGACGGCCCTGCCCCCCGGACGCAAGAGCTTGACCACCACCGCGCCAGCGGTCGGGTCCCCCTTGGCCACGACATAGGCCGCAAGCCCCGCCACGCGCAACCGCGCCAGATAGGCCGCCACCCAGACACCAGTCGCCAGACGCGCGCTCATGCTTTCACACTGGCCCCAATATCCCCGCCGGAGGCTGCAACAGCCGCCATCCGCGCGCGTCCGGCCAGATGGCCCGGAATTTGCGCAAATTCCGCCGCCCCCTCAGGCATCGCCGTCCTTGAAATCAAGGCCCATCTCGGAATAGCGCTCGGCCTCTTCCTGCCAGTTCTCCCGCACCTTCACCTGCAGGAAGAGATGTACCTTGCGGTCAAGGAAGGCTGCGATTTCGGCCCGGGCCGCCGTGCCGATCGCCTTGATCGTCTCACCGCCATGGCCCAGCACAATGCCCTTGTGCCCCTCGCGCGAGACATAGACCACCTGATCGATCCGGGTGGACCCGTCGGGCTTGTCCTCCCATTTCTCGGTCTCGACGGTCAGCTGATAGGGCAGTTCTTCATGCAGCCGCAGCGTCAGCTTTTCGCGGGTCATCTCGGCGGCGATCATCCGCATCGGCAGGTCGGCGATCTGGTCCTCGGGATAGAACCACGGGCCTTCGGGCACCTCGGCTGCCAGCCAGTCGCGCAGGTCGTCCACCCCATGCCCCCGCTCGGCCGAGATCATGAAGGTCTTGGCAAAGGGAAAGGCCTCGTTCATCTTTTGGGCGAGCGCCAGCAGAACCTCGGCCTTGACCCGGTCGATCTTGTTGATGGCCAGCGCCACCGGCTTGCCGCGCGGCATCTCATCGCGCAGCCGGTCGATGATCGCCTGCGCCCCTTCGGTCAGCCCGCGATGTGCCTCGATCAAGAGAACCACGATGTCGGCATCCGAAGCCCCACCCCAGGCCGCCTTGACCATCGACCGGTCCAGCCGACGGCGCGGGCGAAAGATGCCGGGCGTGTCGACAAAGACGATCTGGCTTTGCCCTTCGATCGCGATGCCGCGGATCCGTGCGCGGGTGGTCTGCACCTTGTGCGTGACGATCGAGACCTTGGCCCCCACCATCCGGTTCAACAGCGTGGATTTCCCGGCATTGGGTTCGCCGATCAGGGCAACAAATCCGGCGCGAGTCTCAGTCATTCTTCTGCTCCATCCGGGCCAGAAGCGCCCGGGCTGCGGCCTGTTCGGCGGCGCGTTTCGTTCCGGCGCGGGCGATTTCCGCAGCGCCATTGTCCAGCTTCACCTCGACGGTGAATTGCGGGGCGTGATCCGGCCCCTCGCGACCAAGCTCGCTATAGGCAGGGGGTTTCATGGCCCGGGCCTGCGCCCATTCCTGCAAGCTGGTCTTGGGGTCGCGGGCATCGGTTTCCACCGCGCCGATCCGCCGGCCCCAAAGCCGCAGCACCAGTGCCTTTGCCGCATCAAAGCCCGCATCCAGATAAGTGGCGGCGATCACCGCCTCCAGCGCGTCTCCCAGAAGGGCCTCCTTGCGGCGCCCGCCTGACAGCATCTCGGACCGGCCGAGCTTCAGCACATCGCCAAGCCCCACCTCACGGGCGACCTCGGCGCAGGTTTCCTTGCGCACCAGCGCATTGAACCGCGGGGCAAGCTGGCCCTCGGTCGCCGTGGTGTCGGCGGCCAGCAGGGCCTCGGACATGACAAGCCCCAGCACCCGGTCGCCCAGAAACTCCAGCCGCTGGTTGTCGGGCCGGGTGGGGGAGGAGATTGACGAATGGGTCACCGCCCGCACCAGAAGGGCCGGTTGGCGGAACGTGTGTCCGATACGGGCCTGAAAGCCCAGAAGGTCTGCCGAAAGCCTCATTCCACGGCCCCGAAAATGCGGTCAACGCGCCAGTTCCAAACCGTCCAGACCTGCGCTGCCGAGGTCGAGAACAGAACCCGCGATACACGTCCTATCACATTTTCGGCAGGCACAAAGCCCAGTCCCCCGGCGCCTTGGGCAAAACGGCTGTCTGTTGCACTGTCGCGGTTGTCGCCCAGGAAAAAGAGCCGACCCGGCGGGACAACCATTTCTTCCGTCTCGTCGGCAAAGGCCCCGTCCTCGACGTTGCCCACCAGATAGCTGCGCCCGTCCGGCAAGGCTTCGCGCCGGATCGCCAGTTCGCAGACGCCACCCAACCCCACAACCGTATTGCTGCAACGGGGCATCACACCGGCCGGCCCCTGCGGGTGGAATGCCTCGCGCAGAAGGCCTTCTTCCTGCGTGGGCAGGGCCACGCCATTCAGCACCGGCGCGCCATGCTGCATTTTCACACGGTCTCCGGGCAGAGCGATCAACCGGCTGACGACCGTCGTCCCCGTGACCGGATGGCGAAACACCACGACATCGCCGCGCGACAGGCTGTCGGCATCGGCATAGCGGACAATCTGATAGTCCCCGGCCATCAGCGTGGGCTTCATCGCCTCGCTGTCGCTCCAATACGGCACCCATATGCTGCGCGACAGCCAAAAGATGACCAGCAGAACCTGCACCACGGTGCCCGCCGCGCGCAGACCGGCGTGACTGTTGTTATAGGGCCGATCCGAGCGCAGCAGCAGCGCGGCCAGGCTGACAAACAGACCCAGCAGGGGAACCGCCAGCAGCACCGCCCAGGCCCCGCTGTGCCCGGCCTCATGCAGGCGGCGCACGACGGTCGCCGTCCACCAGACCAGGATCAGGCCCAGCGGCGGATAGACCAGCCGGTCATAGGCGGGGGCCTGCGCCTGCACGATGAACAGCACCCCGAACCCGACCAACACCAGAAGGAAAACCCGCAAGGCCTGCTTGCGGGTCGTGGTGCCGTTCAGATCGAAAAGCGCCGTGAGAAAGGCCATGCCTACTCGATCGCCTTGAAGAAGCGATCAGAGCGCCAAGTCCAGAAATACAGCATGCTGGTGCCCGCAGACGAGAACATCACCCGGTCCGCGCGGCCGATCAGGTTTTCTTCGGGGACAAAGCCCACCGCTCCGGCCGACTGCGGAAAGCGGCTGTCGGTCGAGTTGTCGCGGTTGTCGCCCATGAAGAAATAGTGCTTTTCCGGCACGGTGTAGACATCGGTATTGTCCGGCAGTCCGGTAGAGTCGGCTATGTTCAGGATGGTGTGAGTGCGGCCGTTGGGCAGAGTTTCACGGAAGCGCGGCTTTTCGCAGATCTCGCCCATCGACGGCGCATTGGCACAGCCGGGGCGGTTGGCCATCGGGCCCTGCGGTTCGAATACCTCTTCGAAAACGCCATCGGGTTCTTGGGGCGCGGCGGCGCCATTGATGTAAAGCACGCCGTTCTTCATCTGGATCTGATCGCCCGGCAGGCCGATCAGCCGCTTGATCATGTCAGCGCCATTCACCGGATGGCGGAACACCACCACATCGCCGCGCTGCGGGTCCGATCCCAGGATCCGCCCTGAAACCGGACAGATGCCAAAGGGGCAGGAATAGCGCGAATAGCCATAAGCCATTTTGTTCACAAAGATGAAATCGCCGATCAGCAGCGTCGACTTCATCGATTCAGACGGAATCCAGAAGGGCTGGAAGAACAGAGTGCGAAACAGCCCCGCGATCAGCAGGGCCCAGATCACGGTCTTTACCGTCTCGACAATGCCGCCTTCGGATTTCGCCATTTGGATCGCCTTTTGTCAGGTTGGCCGCTTCATGCGCGCGGAACGTGGGGGTGTCAAGGCAACGGCGGCAGGTCAGCCGCGACGCTGGCGGGCCTGATCCATCCGGCGGCGCATCTCTTCGATCGCGGGTCCAAGACCCAGGAAGATCGCCTCGCCAATCAGGAAATGGCCGATGTTCAGCTCTCGCACCTCGGGAATGGCGGCGATGGGCGCGACATTGTCAAAGGTCAGGCCATGCCCGGCGTGCACCTCAAGACCCAGCGAATGGGCCAGAGCCGCGCCCCGGCGCAGGGCCTCCAGCTCGGCGTCCGCCTCATCATAGCGGCCCTCGGCGTGCAGGTCGGAATAATGGCCGGTGTGCAACTCTACCACCGCCGCGCCGATGCGGGCCGATGCCTCGATCTGGCGGGGGTCATGGCCGATGAACATCGACACGCGGCAGCCCGCGTCGCGCAAGGGCGCAATATAGCGGGTCAGACGCAGCTCATCCCCGGCCACATCCAGCCCGCCTTCGGTGGTGCGCTCCTCGCGGCGTTCGGGCACAAGGCAGACGGCATGGGGCTTCAGTCGCAGCACGATCGCGGCCATCTCATCGGTCGCGGCACATTCGAAGTTCAGCGGAATGCCGATACCTGCCTGCAAGGCCACCATGTCGGCGTCGCGGATATGGCGGCGGTCTTCGCGCAAATGTGCCGTGATCCCGTCGCCGCCAACTTGCGCCACGATTTCCGCCGCGCGCACCGGATCGGGGTGGTCGCCGCCCCGCGCGTTGCGGATCGTGGCCACATGGTCGATGTTCACGCCAAGCCGCAGGCGCGATGGCTGGAACAGCGCGCTCACGACTTTGCGCGGCTTCCGGGCTTGACCGC
>JALQYS010000544.1 GCA_023254015.1 Paracoccaceae bacterium | reverse complement strand
CTGAACCTTGAGGCGTTCAGCGAGCTTTCGCGTCGTCAGGTTGTCCATGCCAACCTCGTTCAGCAGCTCCAGCGCCGCTGCGATCACGGTGCCTTTGTCCAGTTTGGTCATTCACGTTCCTCTGCCAGTGCTTGACAATTTATCAACGATAATTTCTATGTCTATGTTCTTATCATTGATAAAGTCGCTCGCATTGAGCGGCGCTGGAGTTTCAGGTGCGCAGCTCTGCCATCATCGCCCTGCTGATCGTCAGTCTCGACGCCATGGGACTCGGCCTCATCATGCCGGTCCTTCCGACGCTTCTGCGCGAGCTTGTGCCGGCGGAGCAGGTCGCTGGTCACTATGGTGCCTTGCTGTCACTCTATGCGTTGATGCAGGTCGTCTTCGCGCCCGTGCTTGGAAAATTTTCAGATGCTTACGGCCGGCGTCCGGTGCTTCTGGCTTCTCTTGCGGGGGCCGCAGTCGATTACACGATTATGGCATCAGCGCCGGTCTTATGGGTTCTCTATATCGGCCGACTCGTTTCTGGCGTCACGGGAGCAACCGGAGCCGTAGCTGCCTCAACCATTGCCGATTCGACGGGGGAAGGTTCTCGCGCACGCTGGTTCGGCTACATGGGGGCCTGTTATGGAGCAGGCATGATTGCCGGGCCAGCACTTGGTGGCATGCTCGGTGGTATTTCTGCCCATGCTCCGTTTATCGCCGCTGCCCTTCTCAACGGCTTCGCGTTCCTGCTTGCCTGCATTTTTCTCAAGGAGACTCATCACAGCCATGGCGGGACCGGAAAGCCGGTTCGCATCAAACCATTCGTTCTGTTCCGGCTGGATGATGCATTGCGCGGGCTAGCTGCGCTTTTCGCAGTCTTCTTCATTATTCAACTGATCGGCCAAGTGCCTGCGGCCCTATGGGTCATCTATGGCGAGGACCGTTTTCAGTGGGACACCACGACTGTTGGTTTGTCGCTTGCGGCATTTGGAGCAACACATGCGATCTTCCAAGCGTTTGTTACCGGCCCGCTTTCAAGCCGGCTTGGAGAGCGGCGCACGCTACTCTTTGGCATGGCTGCGGATGCGACTGGCTTCATTCTTCTGGCTTTTGCCACGCAGGGATGGATGGTGTTCCCGATTTTGTTGCTGCTTGCCGCCGGAGGTGTTGGCATGCCGGCCTTGCAGGCAATGCTTTCAAACAATGTCAGCAGTAACAAGCAAGGAGCTTTACAGGGAACGCTTACAAGCCTCACCAATCTAAGCTCTATCGCGGGACCGCTTGGCTTCACGGCACTCTATTCTGCCACCATAGGAGCATGGAACGGTTGGGTTTGGATTGTCGGCGCGATCCTCTATTTAATATGTCTGCCAATACTACTCAGACCTTTCGCAACTTCATTGTGATTGAGTCATGGCGAATTGGTATGCGTAGACTTACGAGGAATGACGGATTAAATCCGTTGAGCCATCATCTCCTCTCGGGGCGAGTGCCGATGATGACCTTAGTTCACACTCTCGCCGTCGCCGAATATCTGAACTTCCGCCACGCCGCCAATGCGCTCGGCGTGGCGCAATCCAGCGTCAGCGCCCGCGTGAAGGCGCTGGAAAAAGACCTTGGCATCCTTCTGTTCGAGCGCCATGCGCGGGGTGTTCGGTTGACCGAGGCTGGACGCCACTTCGTCGAGCGGATAGCCGCAGGCATCGACCAACTCGACCATGCGGTGAAGACCGCCGGCATGGCGGCAGCCGGAGAAAGCGGCCGGCTTCGCATCGGTATCCATGCCCTGATCCCTCGCAGCTTCCTCGCAAAGCTGATCGGCCAATACCGCGAAGACCACCCCGGCGTTGAAGTCGAAATGACCGAAGGCACAGCCCGCGAAGCGGTGATGCAGCTTCGCGCCGACCGGCTGGACGTGGTGTTCGTCGCCGGCACGCCCGAGTTGCCCGACTGCCATTCCCGCCGCATATGGACCGAACCGCTCTTGGCGGTGTTACCGGAGCAGCATCCGCTCGCCGAGCGGTCGGCCGTTACATGGGCCGATCTGGCGGGCGAGACGTTCCTTGTTCGGCATGGCGGCACCGGCCCGCAGGTTCATAGCCATATCGTGCTGCGCCATGCCGGACGCTGGCCCGCGCCGTCGATCCTGCGCTTCGACGTGGGGCGCGGCGCGCTGCTGTCCATGGTCGGACAGGGCTTCGGCATCACCATCGTCGGGACCGCCTCGGCGCTGTTGCCGACAACCGGCATTGTCTTCCTGCCCTTCGCCGATGAGCCCGAGCCGGTCGCCTTCTCGGCTGTCTGGTCGCCGTCCAACCGCAGCGCCGCGCTGCGCAACCTGCTCACGGTCGCCAGCGACATGGGCCGGCAGGTTTTGAGCAATTACCGCCGCTTCGCTCTTTTTGTATGTGTCTTTTATGCCTTTGAATAACCGCATGGCCGTCCCTCGGTGTGATTTTATGATTTTGCACTTGTCATGAGTGCGGTCAGCTTTTTCCAACCAGTCTGGACCACAGGCTCGGCTTGCTTGGCATGGCCTGTGGTCGTGCGATGGAGAGGCGTTCTGCCATGTCGCGCCACTTGTCTCGGTCTTCTCGGGCATCGGACAGGGCTTCGCGGAGCGTCTGAACTTCGCGCTCCAAGGCGCTGATTTCAGAACCTCTTTCAGGTGTTTCTCTTGCTGTTGCGTGGTCTTGTGTGTTTGGTGTTGCGCTGTCTTGCTTTGAAACGAGGGGGAACACTCTGTGTAGTTCGGATGGGTCGATCATCCACGCGCCAGATTCATCCTTTTGACCCGAAATACGCCCGCTTTTCAGCGCCCTTGTGATGGTCGCCGTTGCTACTCCTGTAGCCTTTGCAGCCTGCCCTGCTGTGTATTTCATGGGTCTTTCCGTCCTCTTGCGGATCGTTTCATGCAAGGCATTTTGTGTCGTTGCGATGAAAGGCTACTCGTCGGCGTCTGTCGCAGGCAAGTCTGGTTCCATGCCATCCAAGAACGGCTGTGAAGGTGGCGGGAGGCCGGGGCCGTTCGGAAGCTGCCTTTCGTCCCTGAACAGGCTGGGCACCTTGCGCAACGGTTCTTGTCGCCCCAGTTCGGCGCGGTCTGGCTGTTCTTCCTCGGAGAGGACGACCGCCGCACTGAACAGGCTGTAGCGCAGGCCATCGCGTCCGGTTGCCCATGCAACCCTGTCGTTGATGACATAGGCATTCACAGTTCCACTCTCGCCCACTTGGCGCACCTCAATCCATCTGTCCTGGGCCAGCACATCGAGGGCGCGTTGCACGGTGGGGCGGCTGCACCCCATTAGGGTGCGGAGTGTCTTTTGGCTGACGATGACAGCGTTATGCTCTCCGATCCGGGCTGTCAGGATGTGCATCAACTGTGCAGCTTTGGGGGCCTTGGCGATCAGTGCTGCCCATGCTTCATGGGCAGCTCGTTCGGTTTGGACCCACTGGCCTGCGGATGATTTTCGCGGCAGGGCTGGACGGTTCTCGGGCATAGGCACTCGCTGATTTCGGACGGTGAAAGTGGTCGATTTTTGACGCAACCTGCATCATCTGTGATCCGATATTGAACGATGGTGTGCAAAATATGCAAGCAAATATTGAACGTAGAGTTTCATTATTTGCACGAACCTGCATCATCTAGATGATGCAGGGGTGCCTCATGAGCTATGAGGCACCCCCCCCTTGTAATACATTGATTTAATTGAGGTAATTTTTTTGCCCTTCTTATGATCTTAAGGCAGGCAAAAAATGCACAGTCCGGGCGCGCTTGCGCGCCGGGGGGGAGCGCCTTTCCAAGGGGCTGGCGACCCCCCGCCTACGGACGGGCTGTGTAGTTTTTGCTTGCCATCGGACGCGAGGCCCCTTGTGGGCCGAGTGGACGATTCCGCGCATGCGTGCGCGTGACGGGTGGGGGTGCGGGGGAGGGATGATGCACCGGCAACGCCCGTGGCTGGCCTCGGATTTGCTTAGAACAAGGAAGTGATAACTCTGGTTGTCAGACACCCACATGATAACTATAGTTGTCGAATGATTGAGTTAATCCGAAGCGGAACCTTCGATACCTGGCTTTCCGGTTTGCGGGATCGCAGGGCGGTTGCGCGCATCGCTGCCAGACTGGACCGCCTTGCGGCGGGGAACCCCGGCGATGTGGAGCCGGTCGGAGAGGGTGTTTCGGAGCTGCGGATCAACTACGGGCCGGGCTACCGGGTGTATTTCATCCAGCGCGGGCCGGTTCTCGTGATCCTGCTTTGTGGCGGCGACAAGTCCACGCAGAGCAAAGACATCAAACAGGCCAAGCTGCTGGCCGCAGAGTGGAAGGGCTAAGCGATGCCGGAAGAAAAATTCGCCCGCTATGATTCCGCCGACTACCTCAAGACCGAGGAAGACATTGCGGCCTATCTCGAAGCGGTCATGGAAGATGGCGGCAACGATCCCGCCTATGTTGCCCGCGCCCTTGGGGTGGTTGCCCGCGCCCGGAACATGACCGCGCTGGCCCGTGAGGTTGGCATGAGCCGGGTGGGGCTGAACAAGGCACTGTCTGGGGATGGGAACCCCACGCTGTCCACGGTGATGAAGGTCGCCAAGGCGCTCGGGCTGAAAGTCTCGATCCAGCCCGGCGCGTGAGCCGTCATTCCCCGGCTGGCTGTGTCGGTGGCGAAACCATGAAGATGCAGTATCGGCTTCCGTCCCGCTGATCGGCGAATGATCCGCCTGCGGACAGGCAGTAGATGCGAGGATGCTGGCCGAAGGCTTTGGCATCGGCACGGCCTTGGAGCCAGAACACGGCCAGCGCGCCGATAAGCGCCCCTGCGGCCCCGATCGAGGCCAGCCAGACCCAGAACCCGCCGAACCAGCGCCATGCCTCTCTGCGGGCCTCTCCTGCGGCCTGTGAGAGGCTCTTGGCCGTTTGGAGGATCTCGGTGTGGGATTCCCTGATCGCCGCTCTGGCGGCCCCCTGAGCGGCTTCTATGGCGTCCCTGTTGGTCTTGGCGGTGGCGAGCTGCAGCTGGCCTTCAAGGCGCTGTTCCAGCCGCTTTCCGGTTTGCGCCATGTTGTCGAGGCTCTGGGCGATGGTCGCGTTGAGGTGTTCGGCCTCGTCCCTGTCGAGGCTGGTGCGTTGCAGGTTCTCGATCTGGCGGCGCAGCGCGCCAATATCATCGACCAGAACCAGAAACGGATCGGTGCTGCCGCTCATGCCTCACCCGCCCCGGCGCTTTGCGCCCTGGCATCGAGGTCGGCCAGCAGTCCGGCGATTTCCTTCTGGTCCACGTCCCGGGTTGCGTGTTTGCGCAGGGTGGATGCCAGCCATTTGGAAATCTTGGGGTCTTTCAGGGCCTCGGTGGTGACGATGGCGCCGACGATGATCTTTCGGCGGGTGTCGCTGGCTTTCTGACGGGTTTTGAGCCGCGCCAGCTTCGCTTGCGCATCTGCAATCTGCTGGTCGATGGTGCGCGCCATTCTTCCGCCCTTCCTCGTTACAACCGTTGAATTTGTGCCGCGTAGTGGATAGCGTGTCAAACACGAAGTGCCCACTTATACAAACGCTGCGCGTTTGTGTGGGCAAGGGAACCCTGCGTTTCCCTTGAACCCTTAGCGAAGTGCAGCGCGGAAATGGCGATCTACCACCTTCGGGCCACGATGATTTCCCGCTCCGCTGGCCGCAGCGCCACAGCGGCAGCGGCCTATCGCGTGGGCGAACGGATCGAGGATCACCGCACGGGGCTGACCTTCGATTACCGTGCGCGCGGCGGTGTCGATCACGTCGAAACCCTCGCCCCTGCCAACGCGCCCGCATGGGTGCAGGATCGGTCGGCGCTGTGGAACGCGGTCGAGGCGGCAGAGACCCGGAAGAATTCGCAGGTGGCCCGCGAAATCCGGGTGGCTCTGCCCGCCGAGCTGGACCACGGGCAGCGCGTCGAGCTGGTGCGTGAGTTCTGCCAGCGCGAGTTCGCGGCCCGTGGCATGGTGGCCGACATTGCCCTTCATGCGCCGGGACGCGAAGGCGATGATCGCAACCACCATGCCCATATCCTGCTGACCACCCGCGAAATCGGCCCCGAGGGGTTCGGGGCGAAGAACCGGGACTGGAACGCGGTCGAGATACTGGAAGGATGGCGTGAGGCATGGGCGCGGGACAGCAACCGCGCCCTTGAGCGATGCGGCCATGATGAGCGGATCGACCACCGGACGCTAGAGGCGCAGCGGATCGAGGCCTCGGCGCGGGCCACCGCGGCGCATGATCGCGGCGACGAGGCCGAGGCGCTGCGCCAGACGGTGCGGGCGGTGGAACTGGACCGGGATCCGCTGCCGCAACTCTCTGCCGGGGCGTGGCAGATGAAGGAACGCGGCATCGAGGTCGCGGCCGTCCGGGTGTGGCGCGAGGTCAAGGCGCAGGCGGCCGAGGTTGCGCGTGTGGCGGAGGTTCTGGCCGGACAGGTGCGGGACTGGATCGGGCGGGCGGTGGATCGCCTCGGGCCGCCGGCGCAGGGGCTGGCCTATGTCGGCGCTGCGGATCGGGATGGCCGGGAGGGGAGGCAGGACCTGGCCGCGCGGTTGCGCGAGGCATGGGAAGCCCGTCAGAGCCGCACCGCGTCCGATGCCATAGCCGCACCTGGACAAAGCCCGGAACCGGAAACCGCCCGCAGCCTGGCCGAGCGGCTACGAGAGGCGGCGCAGGGGATCGACCGGGGAACGCTGGCCGAGGCCGCAGCGCGGTTGCAGGAAAGCCGGGAGGCCGAGGAATGCCAGCGGGTGCAGGAGGCCGAACGCCTGAAGGAGCAAGAGCGGCAGCAGGAACGGTTGCGGGAGCGAGAAGCCCGCGACCACGACCGGGACGGCGGGCTTACTCACTGATCCGGCTATACTGTCGGTCCGTGTGGCCCTCTTGGGGGAGTGTTATTGCGCAGGAATGCCCTCGCCTCGTCTGCACCACGTTGAGCAGAAGCAATCCATTTTCCTTGCGGAGATGTGATGTTTGTTCCTAGACAAGTCATTGCATCCATAGCGGCCTGCATTCGGGCTTCGCTGTTTTTTCCGGTTTGATCGTTAAACCAAAGACAGAATCCATAATGGAAGAAAGATCTGTTGAAATCGCTGACTCGCCAAATGTGAGTTTTGAATACATCAAGCCACCCGAACAAATATCCAACAGTTTCTTCGTTGTGTGGACTCCCGGAGCCGCCAGAAAGCATAGCCATCATTTGCAAGGGTGCGACCGCCGATCCGACGATGTCGCACATTCTGTGCATGTCGTCGGCAGCTTCACCAGTTGGGGTGGATATTCCAAGTATGTCATTGAGATAGGCATCATCTACGCGATGCATTGAATTGAAAAACCTAAGGCCTTCCGATGGGTTGCGTCGGCGCTGTGTATCCGCGTCAGGTCCTGATTTTTCGAGTATTTTTGAGACTTCCCGTGCTAATGGAGTCGAGGAACTGCTTTCTGTGAACTCTATGTATGCCTCGGTGGATCGCGTTAAAAGGTTGTGGTCCAGCATGGACAGAGGATATTTATGACCGTTCTCCTCGATCTCCATCATTATCTTACCTATACAAAGAGCGTATATGTGTGAGTCAGATGTTGGAAATCTCGAATCGTTCATTTTTATTGCGTTTGCAAATGCTAATGCGGCTACTGTGAATTTATGAGGTCTCGCACCGCTTTCGCCATTTAGAATGTTTGGTATTTCCTCCCATATTTCTCCAATTATCTTATTGGCGACTTGGGCTGGGTCTCCTGAAAACATATGATTTTTTGAAAATATTGTTAGGGTCTGTTGACGTTCACCGCAGGCGAATGATGGTGGCCGCGATGGCGATGAAGGCGGCGAAACTGGTGTCGGTTTTGCAGCAACGCGTGGTGATCCCTCTGTATTCCTTGATCTTTCCGAAGAGGTTTTCGATCAGATGGCGCCACTTGTAGGTGTCGCGGTCGAATTCAGCCGGGAAGCGCCGGTTGGACTTGGGCGGGATCACCGCCTCGGTTCCCGCCTTGGCCAAGGCCTCGCGCAGCCAGTTCGCGTCAAACGCCCGGTCCGCAAGCAGCTTTCCGCCCGAGAGCCGCTCGATGAGCGCCGCGGTGCCACGCAGATCGTGGGCCTGGCCGGGCAGCAGGCGGAAGTCGATCAGGTTGCCAAGCGCGTCGGTCAGCGCCATGATTTTCGTCGTCACGCCGCCGCGAGAGCGCCCGATAGCCTGGCTTTCAGTCCCCCTTTTGCGCCCTGACCGTGGCGGTGGACCTTGACGATGGTGCCGTCCACCATCACGTATTCAAAGTCTGCGTCTTCGGCTAACTCTCTGAACATCATGTAGAATGCATCGGCCTTCACCCAGCGGCGGAAGCGTTTGAACACGGTGTTCCACTTCCCGAACTCTGACGGCAAGTCGCGCCAGGGGCAGCCGGTTCGGACGATCCAAAGCACCGCTTCCACGAACATCCGTGGATCGGGGCCGGTGCGCCCCGGATCGCACTCCCGGCCAAGGCAATGCGGAGCGATGGCGGCCCACTGGGCGTCAGTCAGAACGGTGCGGATCAAGCTTGCCTCCCCTGTTGGCAAGCTTGAATCAGACACTACCCGATTTGGGAATCCTCAAACATCAACAGACCCTAGAAGATTTTGAGCCGGTTCCGGCACCATGGTTTTGAGGGGCCGCGTGCCGCGATTTCGCGCAAAGCCTTGGCTTTGCAGGGTTTCGAGCGGCACCATAGGCCGATATCGGCCGTTTTTCGGCGGTTTCGTCAGGAGTCGCGCCCGTGAGCGCCGACGACGAAAACCGCTTCCGTCCGAAGCCCGGCCGCATCCGATCCGACACGCCGAAGGCCGGCAAGACCAAGAGCTTTTTCACGCAGGTCAAGAAGATCACCCGCCAGCATCAGGCGGCAGCCTCCCGCGATCCTTCCATGCCGTCATCCGCTCGCCCGTCATCGCCGGGGCGGTCCCGCGCCATGGTCGCCAGCGGCAAGGGCGTGAAGCGCGGGCGTGGCACGAGCTTCGTGCGCGCCCGGAACATCTCCGGCCACTGGCATCATCGCCAGCCGGGCAGCCGCCGCGTGATCGTCAAGCAGCGCAGCATCCGGGCCGCATGGAAGGGCGGCCGCGCCCGCGCACATCTGCGCTATGTCCAGCGCGACGGCACGTCACGCGATGGCGAGCGCGGCAGGCTCTATTCGGCGACCGAGGACCGCGCCGATGGCGACGCCTTCCTTGATCGCGGCAAGGACGACCGCCACCAGTTCAGATTCATCGTCTCGCCCGAGGACGGCGCGGAGTTGTCGGACCTCACGGCCTACACCCGCGATTTCATGAAACAGGTGGAAGCCGACCTCGGCACGAAACTCGATTGGGTCGCCGTCAATCACTACAACACCGGCCATTCCCATGTGCATGTCATTGTCAACGGCCGCGACGATACGGGCGGGGATCTAGTCATCAATGGCGACTATCTGTCCGCTGGCCTGCGCGAACGCGCCAGCGAGCTTGCCAGTCTGGAACTCGGCCCCGTCACCGAGATCGAGCAGACCCGCAAGCTGTCCGCCGAAATCGACCAAGACCGTTTCACCCGCATCGACCGCGCCATGGTCGAGGAAGCCGATGCCCGTTTCCTCGACCTGCGCCATGAACCGGCGGAGCCGAAGCGGCAGTTCGAGCGGACGCTGCGTTTGCGCAGGCTCGGCAAGCTGGAGAAGATGGGGCTGGCGACCGAGCACGCGCCCGCCGTTTGGGAATTGAGCAAGGACATGGAGCCTGCCCTGCGCGAGCTAGGCGAGCGTGGCGACATTATCCGCACCATGCAGAAGGCGCTCGGCCCGCAGGGAGGCGAACGCGATCCCATGAGCTTCCAAATCCATGACGGAGCGCCCGAGACGCCTATCGTCGGTCGCGTCGTGGACAAGCACCTGTCCGACGAGCTGGGGGAGAACCTGACCGTTGTGGTGGACGGGATCGACGGCCGCACGCACCACATCGCCGGCATCGCGCCCGAGCGGCTGGAGGATGTCCGCATCGGCAGCGTCATTGAGGTCGGCCCGGCCGAGGCCACGGCCCGACCGTCCGACCGCTCCATCACAGCCATCGCCGAGGACGGCATCTATCGGCCGAGCCGCCATCTGGAGCAGGCGAAGTTTGAGGGCCGCGTTCCGAGCGGCGACTATGAGGGCTATGTCGATGCCCATGTCCGCCGACTGGAGGCGCTACGCCGGGCCGGGATCGTCGAACGCATCGACGCAGATCAATGGCGCATTCCCGATGATCTGGTCAGCCGCGCCGCCGTCCATGACGCCGGCCGCGACCGGCAGGCCAGCGTTCGCGTCCTGTCCCCGTTCGATCTAGGCAAGCAGGTCGGATCGGATGGCGCGACCTGGCTGGACCGGCGATTGGTCCATAGCGAAACGGACGATCTTGCGCCGGCCGGCTTCGGACAGCAAGTGCGTGAGGCGATGGACCAGCGCCGCGAGCATCACATCGAAGAGGGCGACGCTGCCCGAGCGCGGAACGGCCGCATCTTCTATCGGCGCAGCCTTCTCGCCACCTTGCGCGAGCGGGAGGTCGCCCGCGTCGGCGCGGAGATGGCCGAAAGGAAGGGGCTGCCGTTCCGCGCCGCCACGGACGGCGAGAACGTCAGCGGCAAGTTCACCGGCACCGTGCAGCTATCGAGCGGCAAGTTCGCGGTGGTCGAGCAATCTCATGAGTTCACCCTTGTCCCTTGGCGGCCAGTCATCGACCGCCAGCTCGGCCGCGAGGTCATGGGCGTCGTGCAGGGCGGATCGGTGTTGTGGCAGCTAGGGCGGCAAAGGGGGTTGGGACTTTAGAGCACCTGAAACGGCGTTGCGACACCGGCGCTATTCGGATAGGAGATAGATATTCGTATTGCCAAGTGTGGAGCTATCAGCATGGGAAACGCTAAGTCAGCAGACAAGTAAGCCGCAACAACAAGCACTGTTGTTGCGGCGTTCTGTAAGATCAATCCCAATCTGATTGTTGACGAGCAGACGCCGCCCGGAATCTTTAATCGAGCGGTTGATTCGTCATGACTATCACACGCCCCGCGTGGGCCTATACGTTGCCGGCAGCCCTGCTGCTGATGGCTCCCTTCGACATCCTCGCGTCACTGGCGATGGATATTTATCTCCCCGTCGTCCCAGCGATGCCCGGCATCCTAAACACGACGCCATCCATGATCCAGCTCACGTTGAGCCTCTACATGGTCATGCTCGGCGTGGGACAGGTGATCTTTGGCCCAATATCGGATCGCATCGGGCGACGGCCGATCTTGCTTGCGGGTGGGGCGCTTTTCATCGTCGCTTCTCTCGGAGCGGCATGGTCGTCAACGGCCGCAGCCTTCGTCGCTTTTCGCCTGCTACAAGCGGTCGGCGCGTCGGCGGCGTTGGTAGCGACGTTCGCGACGGTTCGCGACGTTTATGCCAGCCGCCCCGAGGGTGTCGTCATCTACGGTCTTTTCAGTTCGATGCTGGCCTTCGTGCCCGCCCTTGGCCCCATCGCCGGAGCACTGATCGGCGAGTTTTTCGGATGGCGGGCGATATTCGTCACGCTGGCTGCACTTGCGTTGCCTGCACTCTTGAACGCCGGTTTCAGATGGCACGAAACCCGCCCCTCGGATGAAGTAAACACACGCCGTTCCGTTTTGCCTATCTTCGTGAGTCCAACCTTTTGGGTTTACACGGTCGGCTTTAGCGCTGGCATGGGCACCTTCTTCGTCTTCTTCTCGACAGCCCCCCGAGTGCTCATAGGCCAAGCCGATTATTCCGAAATCGGGTTCAGTTTGGCTTTCGCCACTGTCGCACTCGCCATGATTGTGACAACCCGTTTCGCGAAGTCCTTTGTAGCCAGATGGGGCATTGCGGGATGCGCGGCGCGTGGGATGGCGTTGCTGGTTTGCGGGGCGATTCTGTTGGGAATCGGTGAATTTTTCGGCTCACCATCGTTCCTCAGCTTCATCCTGCCAATGTGGGTAATGGCAGTCGGTATTGTCTTCACGGTGTCCGTCACCGCCAATGGTGCTCTCGCACAGTTCGACGACATCGCAGGATCGGCAGTCGCCTTCTATTTCTGCGTCCAAAGCCTGATCGTCAGCATCGTCGGGACACTAGCGGTAACGCTGTTGAACGGAGATACGGCTTGGCCCGTGATCTGTTACGCCACGACGATGGCGATGCTAGTTTCGACGGGTCTTGCGCTACTTCGATTCCGTGACGTTCACGCCGAGAGGTCGCCGGTCGTCTGACCGGCGACTGGCAGGACGGTCGGCACCCATGCGGCGCACCCGTCATCGCAGCTTCATGAATGGCGGTATCCTGTCCGGCAGGATACCGCTCATTTCCCTTGTTCAGTTCATGGCCGTTGCCGAGCATCTGAATTTTCGGCACGCGGCCAACGCGCTCGGCGTCAGTCAGTCGAGCGTCAGCGCGCGCGTGAAGGCGCTGGAGAAAATCTTGGTGTCCTGCTGTTCGAGCGCCATGCGCGATGCGTCCGGCTAACGGATGCAGGCAGACATTTCATGGAGCTGGTCGCGGTGGGCGTCGATCAGCTCGATCACGCCGTCAAGACCGCCGACATGACAGCGCAAGGCGAATGCGGCCGGCTACGCATCGGTGTCTATGCCCTGATTCCGGGCAGCTTCCTTGCAGAGCTGGTCGGCCAGTATCGGAAGGACCATCCCAATCTCGACATCGAAATCACGGAGGGCACCGCTGGCGGCCGGTCATCGACCGCCAGCTCGGCCGCGAGGTCATGGGCGTCGTGCAGGGCGGATCGGAATCGTGGCAACTCGCGCGGCAGAGGGGGATAAGCCTCTAATCTGTTGTAGATGAACGTAGCCGCTCGAAACCGGTGATGAGGCTGTCAAGTCCGAAGTTGAACGCAGCATCTATGCCTTCTGTTTCCAACTCGTGAAACAGATCGTGCAGGAAGGACGATGCTGCCTGCCCGGACACATCTGATCTGTCCGACATTCTCTCATCGGCATCAGATGCCTGCTGCTCGAGAACGGAACCGACCACATAGTGACTGACCGCCCGGAGCGCCCAAACAGCGTGCTTCGGACCAAAGCCCGCCGCGCAGAGAAAGCGTATTTGTGTCTCGGCAGTGCCAAAATTCGGTTCTGTCGGTCGAGTGCCGGCATGGATGCGCGCCCCGTCGCGATAATAGAGCAACGCCGTTCTGAAACTCTGGGCGTTCTCTTTCAGGAATAGCCGCCAGTCTTCGTTCTCTTCGGGTAGCGAGCGGGTGTGGCGTTCCGTCAACATCGCCTCCGCAAGTGCGTCAAGCAGCGCGCGCTTGCTCTGGAAATGCCAGTAAAGCGCAGGCTGCTGAACCTTGAGGCGTTCAGCGAGCTTTCGCGTCGTCAGGTTGTCCATGCCAACCTCGTTCAGCAGCTCCAGCGCCGCTGCGATCACGGTGCCTTTGTCCAGTTTGGTCATTCACGTTCCTCTGCCAGTGCTTGACAATTT
>JALQYS010000598.1 GCA_023254015.1 Paracoccaceae bacterium | reverse complement strand
CGCCATGCGCCGGGCCTGCATCAGGGCCGCCTCGGGGCGCAGGAACAACCCGCCATCGGAAAAACTGTCCGGCGTGATGTTCAGGATGCCCATGATCCGCGGCGCATCCATTGCCAGACCGCCGAAATCAGGCCGCGGTGCCGACAGAAGGTCACGTTCCGCCGCCGTCAGATCGCCCAAGCCCACGATCCGGGCCGGTTCGTGCCGCGAGAGGATCTCGACCCGGTCAAACCAGCACCATCCCCCCGCAAGGGGCAGGGCCCCCGCCGGACGCGCTGGATCATTCATCGCTATGGCTCGCAGATAGTGGCGCAAATCCGGTCTTTCCTGCTGGTTCACCTGTCCTGCGGAGCGCTCAGCTGGCCGTCGTCCCCGGCTGACGCCGAAAGCGCACGGCAGGCGCCCAGCCCATCGCAAGGCCCCGCAGGTCATACCGCAAGGGGATTAAGCCCAAGGACCGAGCCGGGCAAGGGGAAGGATCAGGCCTTTTCCACCTGCACGCGGCTTCCTGCCGGCAATGCAACATTGCCGTGAACGATCAGCCGCTCGGCCGCCATGGTTTCGGCCAGCCACAGCGCCAGGGCAACGGGCTCGCGGCTATGGGGGCCGTCGACGGCGTCAAGCACCAGCTTCGAGGGCGCCCAGACCATCATCTGTCCGCGCTTCACGGCCCAGTCGATCTCGGTCCGCGTCTCCATCACCACGCAGCGCGGATCGCGCGCGGCCAGGACCCAGGCGTTCTGTTCGATTGCCAAAAGGTCCACCCGCCGCTGGGTCGGCTTGTGCCCGGTCTGGGGGCGCGGCATGTCGGGCAGGCCCACGGTCAGGATCACCGGCAGGCCACGGGCCTGCAGCCGGTCCAGCCGGGCCTCCAGATCGGGGGCGTGGATTGCGGCGTTGTCCAGATAGACGACCAGCGGGTGCAGCGAGGCTTCCTTGCCATCTTGCCCCATCACCTGCAGCGCTGTCTCGGCGCGCGAGCGCACGATCTCGACCCCCAGCTTGTAGGGGCCGATATCCAGCTTTTCGATCCGCACGAAAACCCGCATCGCCTGCGGTTCGGCCAGAATCCGTTCGGCCACCCGTTCGGCCAGCGTCTCCAGCAGGTTCAACCGTTCGGCAGCCAATTCGTCGGCAATCGCCTCGGTGATGCGGTCATAGGACAGGATCTTGTCGACATCATCATCCAGCGGTGCGGGGGCGGGGCGCACCTCGACCACCACGTTGAACATCACCCGCTGGGTGTGGCCGCGCTCTTTCTGAAAGGCGCCGATCTCGACCTCGACCACATGATCGCGCAGCGAGATGCGGTCGCGCGGCGCGGCACCGGCAGAGGCGATCGAGCGTTCCTCGGGATGGGCAAAAGCGAGGCTGATATCGCTGGTCATCTCTGGCCCTCCGATGGGCATGCGCTGGGCGGGCCCGGGGGGGCGCGACCGGAATCTTCGTTGCGGGCAGGCTAGCGCCAGATCCCCGCACCGCCTAGCGCGAAGGCGGCATTAAGATCAAGCCGAACGACGCCGGGGCCTTCGCTTTGCCTTCCTGAGGCCAGGCGATCAGGGCCGGTAGAACAGATGCGCCCCGATCGAGGCGGTGCGTTCGAACCGCCGGGTCCAGGATGGCTTGACGCTGCGGGTGTGAAAATGCATGGCCCCATAGGTCAGGTTGCGCGGGGCCCCGTCCAGCATCACCCGGGCGATGCGGCCGGCCAGATCGGCCGCGCCTTTCTCGGCCATGGTGTCGCGGGCGCCGTCGCAGGTATAGGAGAACTGACAGGCCCCCTTGCCGCCCTGTTCCACCACCCCGCAGACAGTATTGGGGTATTTCGGGCTGTCCACCCGGTTCAGGATGACCTCGGCCACCGCAAACTGCCCCATCAGGCTTTCGCCGCGGGCCTCGAAGTAAAGTGCCTTGGTCAGGCATTGCCACTCGGCATCGCCCGTGGGCGCCGGCAGGCTTTGCAAATACTCAAGGCTATGGGCAAAGCCGGGGTTTTTCGTCCTGTCGGGCCGGTCCACCGTCACATCGGCGAAGGCCGCTCCTGTCAGGGTTGCCACCGCGACAGCGGCAGCCGCCCAGAATTGGTGCAAGCGCATGGTCCTTGTGATCCTGTCTGTTTCCCAAACGCCGGCCAGGATCCCCGGCCAACAGGGCCGATTGGCTAGGCGCAGGGCAGAGACAGGTCCAGCCGCAGGGACAAAAAACGCCATTCATGACGTTTTTTCGGCAGTAACTTGCCGAGGGCATTTTACGAAAAACCTGAGGAATCGCCGATAAGTTATTGATTATAAGATGAAAGTCGGGTCGGCGGACGATCGCCTAAAGCCAGGTGCGCGGCGGCCAGCCGGGCCAGCGGCACCCGGAATGGCGAGCAGGACACATAGTTGAATCCCTGTTTTCGGCAGAAGGCAATTGATTCGGGGTTGCCGCCATGTTCGCCGCAAATGCTCAGCGTCAGATCGGGCCGGGTGTTGCGGCCGCGCTCTGCACCGATGTGCAACAGCTCTCCGACCCCGTCCACGTCAAGGATGTGGAAAGGGTCTTCGGGGAAAACGCCCTGCTGCACATAGGTGTTCATGAACCGCCCCGCGTCGTCGCGCGACAGGCCATAGGTCATCTGCGTGAGGTCATTGGTGCCAAAGGACAGGAAGGCCGCGTGCTGGGCAATCTCGCCCGCCCGAAGGGCAGCGCGCGGGGTTTCCACCATCACGCCCAGCTTGTAATCGAATTGCACGCCCGATTTGACGCGCACGGCGGCGGCGACGGCGTCGATATGGGTCTTGACCAGCTCCACCTCGCGCCGGGCGCTGACCAGCGGGATCATGATTTCCGGCACGACCGAGGCCCCCTTTCGGCCAACCTCGACCGTGGCCTCAAAGATCGCCTGCGCCTGCATGGCATAGATTTCCGGCAGGACGACCCCCAGCCGCACCCCGCGCATGCCCAGCATCGGGTTGAACTCTGCCAGCGCCTCGGCGCGGCGGGTCACGTCCGACAGGGGTTTGTCCAGCGCCTCGGCCAGCTCGCGCAGGCCCTCGCGCGAATGGGGCAGGAATTCGTGCAGCGGCGGGTCGAAAAGCCGGATGCAGACCGGCAGCCCGGCCATGATCTCGAATAGTTGCACGAAATCGGCCCGCTGCATCGGCAAGAGCCGCGACAGGGCGGCGGCGCGGTCCTTGGAGGTGTCGGCGAAGATCATCTCGCGCATCACCACCAGCCGGGCCTCGTCAAAGAACATGTGTTCCGTGCGGCACAGGCCGATGCCCTGCGCCTCGAACTGCCGGGCCTGCGCCGCATCGGCGGGGGTGTCGGCATTGGCGCGGATGCCGATGTCGCGCACCGCATCGGCCCAGCCCAGAAGCGTGCGGAAACTGTCGTCCAGCGCGGGCGCCAGCATGTCGGCGGCCCCGGCCAGAACCTCACCCGTGGTGCCGTCCAGCGTCACCAGAGCGCCTTCGCGGAACACCCGGCCGTCGGCGGCTGTCAGCTTCTTGTCCTTGGTCTCCAGCCGCAGGCCCGAGGCCCCGACGACGCAAGGCAGGCCCAGACCCCGCGCGATCACGGCGGCATGGCTGGTCACCCCACCGCGTTCGGTCAGGACACCCACTGCGGAATGCATGCCGCGGATATCCTCGGGCGCGGTTTCGCGCCGCACAAGGATGCAAGGCTCTCCGCGCGCGGCACTGGCCTGCGCGGCGGCCGAGGAAAACACCAACCGCCCCACCGCCCCGCCCGGGCTGGCGGCGATCCCCTTGGCAAAGACATCGCGCGCGCCGCGTGGATCGACCTGCGGGTGCAACAGCTCGGACAGCGCCCGGGGTTCCACCCGCAGCACCGCCTCTTCAGGGGAAATGACGCCATCTTCTGCCAGCGCGACCGCGATCTTCAGCCCGGCACGGGCCGAACGCTGCACCTTGACCGCGTCCAGCACCGAAAGCTGGCCATCCTCGATGGTGAACTCGATCTGCATTTCCTCGCGCAGACGTGCCCGGCAGGCGGCGCCGTGGTGGGCAAGCTGGGCGAAAAGCTCGGGCGAAAGATCCTCGAGCGAGGGGCCGCGCGGGTCGCGCGTCAGATACATCGCCTCGGTCTTTTTCAGTGCATCGCGGCCCTGCGAATTGCCAAGGTATCGCCCGGTGACCTGGGGCAGGCCGGTCACTGGATCGACGAACTGGATCACGCCCGAGCCTGAAAGCCCCTGACCGATGCCCTGCGCCATGGACTGCACCACCAGCCCCAGCGCGGCCTCGGCCGGGGCGCCCTTGGCCTGCCGCAACAGCCGGGCCGAGGTTCCCTCCCAGGCGCGCGCCATCGACCGCAGCACCTCGGCCAGTTGCTGGGCGGGATCCTCGGGGAAAGGTTCGTCCATCTCGCGCTCGTACTGGCGCAGCGCCTCGGCCAGGGCATTGGGGCCAGGCTTGATGTCATCGAACATATCGGGGTCAAGCCGGGCCACATGCGTGGCGTAGGATTGCACAAATCGAAGATAAAGCGCATCCGCCGCCTCTGCCCCATGACGGGCGACAAGGGCTGCGTGACGGCCGGCGTTCATGCCCACGTTCAAGACCGTGCCCGGCCCGCCCCAATCGGGGTTTTCGGGCGAGGGCCTGACCGAGATCAGCGGTGCCTCACCGAAATGGGCCAGAACCGCGCGCACGTCCAGCGCATGACCCGCCGCAATCGCCCGCACCGTCTGCGCCGGCAGCGCCACGGTTTTCGGCACCGGCAGGTCCAGCCGGATCAGCCGTTGCAGGCACTTGGCCCGCCAGCCATGCGCCGGGGTCACGATCGCCGCCGTCGGGGTAACTTCGCAATACTCGAGGGGCGGATTTTTCTGCACTGCGGCGGCCTTTCCTTTGCGTGCGCAGGATACACCCGAACGCCTGTTGCGCAAGCTTTACCACAGGTCCGGGGCCGATGCTTTGTTGCGAGGCGCGTCGTTTTCTGCCGGTGCAGGAAAGTGGTTTGGCCATTGGGAGAAAATCGGCGTCGCTTTTCATGCAGCCAGAGCGGCGAAAGTGGCTAGTCTGGGCGGGCCAGAGGACAGAGGAGACCGAAAATGAAACTGCCGCATGACCATATTGACCCCGACGGGCTTCAGGAATTCTCGGTGGTCTTTACCGACCGCAGTCTGAACCACATGTCGGCGCGTTTTCAGGGCGTCATGCGGGATGTCTCTGCGCTCTTGCGCGAGGTTTACAACGGCACCGCCGTGGCGCTGATCCCCGGTGGCGGTACCTATGCGATGGAAGCCGTCGCCCGGCAGTTCGGCCTGGGCAGCGCGCTGATTGTTCGCAATGGCTGGTTTTCCTACCGCTGGACCCAGATCTTCGAGGCAGGCGGCTTTGCCCGTGAGACGACCGTGGTGATGGCCCGCCCGGCCGGCAATGGCGCGCAATCTCCCTTTGCCCCGCCGCCGATCGAAGATGTGGTGGCCCGGATCCGCGAGACAAGGCCGGATGCGGTCTTTGCCCCGCATGTGGAAACCTCGTCGGGGATCATCCTGCCCGACGACTATGTCGCGGCCATGGCGGCTGCCGCGCATGAGGTGGGCGCGCTGATGGTGCTCGATTGCATCGCAAGCGGCTGCATCTGGGTCGACATGGCCGCGCTGGGCGTGGATGTGCTGATCTCGGCGCCGCAAAAGGGCTGGTCGGCCTCGCCGGCGGTGGGCCTCGTGGTGATGGGGCCGCGGGCCGAGGCGCGTCTGGCCGAGACCACCTCGAACAGCTTTGCCATCGATCTGAAGAAGTGGCGATCGATCATGGAGGCCTATGAAAAGGGCGGCCACGCCTATCATGCCACCCTGCCGACCGATGCCATCCTCGGCTTCCGCGATGCCATGCTGGAGACCAAGGCCATGGGCTTTGACGCGGCCAAGGCGGCGCAATGGGCGCTGGGGCGGTCAGTTCGGGCGATGCTGACGGCCAAGGGCGTGGTGTCGGTCGCGGCCGAGGGGTATCAGGCGCCCGGCGTGGTGGTCAGCTTTACCGCCGACCCCGAGGTGCAGAATGGCGCGAAGTTCAAGGCGCTGGGCTATCAGATTGCGGCGGGCGTGCCCTTGCAGGTGGGCGAGGGGGCTGAGTTCCGCACCTTCCGGCTGGGGCTTTTTGGCCTGGACAAGCTGAAGGATGTCGAGGGCACCGTGGCGCGGCTGAAGCCGGCGGTCGATCAACTGCTGTAAACGGCCCTCCTCGTCGCCTTCGGCGCTCGTCGTGAGATCCCGGACGAGAAGCCGAAGGCGCACGAGGACGGCCTATCGCACGCCAAGCCCCGCCCTCATCAGCGTCTTGCGCACTGGCGCCATCGAATACAGCGCGTTCAGCGCCCCCGCCCTCAGGTCGCGCAGAAAGGGTTCGCCCAGCATCGAGGTGCGGTTCAGAAGGTCGATCCCCGCGAGCCGCGCCTTCACCTCGACATGCCGCTTGCGTTCAAAGGCCGCCAGCATCTGCGCGCTGCCCAGATCGGCGGGATTGGCCACGGCCAGATCCACAAGTGCGGACAGATCGGCCAGACTCATGTTCAGCCCCTGCGCGCCGATGGGGGGCATAACATGCGCCGCCTCGGCAATCAGCGCCACGCGGGTTGCTGTCATCCGTTCGGCCATCTGGGTGATGATCGGCCAGACCGTGCGCGCCGAATCCAGCGTCAGCGGGCCCAGAATCCCGCAGGACCGTTCGTTGATCGCCGCCTCGAACTCGGGCACCGGCAGGGCGGCAAGGCGGGCGACCTCTGGCCCGGTCTCCATCCAGACGATGGCCGAGGCCGGCTTGCCGCCCCGGTCGGGCAGGGGCACCAGCGTGAAGGGGCCGCCGGACCGGTGGATCTCGGTCGAGACATTGCCATGCGGCACCGGGTGGCTGACGGCAAAGGCCAGCGCCTTTTGCCCATAGCGGGTGGCTTTCACGCCGATCCCCACCTCTTGCCGCACGGTCGAGTTGCGCCCGTCCGCCGCCACGATCAGCCTTGCCGAAAGGCGCCGCCCATCCGACAGCGTGGCCAGCGCCTCGGCCTCGCGGGTCAGCACACGGGCCGTGGCCGTGCCGGGCAGGAAGGTAACATTGGGCAATTCGGCCAGCCGGGCCACCATCTCGCGCCGCAAGAGCCAATTCGGCAGGTTCCAGCCAAAGGGCTGGTCCGAAATTTCGGCGGCGTTGAAATCCTTGACCACCCGGGGTTCCGGCACCGGGCCGCCTGCGTCGATGATCCGCATGATCTGCAAGGGGGCTGCAAACGGCTCCAGCCGCGCCCAAAGCCCCGCTGTCTCCAGCACCGGGATCGAAGGGTGCAGGAAGGCGGTCGTGCGCAGGTCAGCCCCGTCAGCCTCTGCCTCGGTCACGGGGGGTGTGGGGTCGACACAGATTACCCCGAACCCCTGCGCGCCAAAGGCAGCCGCCGCCGTCAGGCCTGCGACGCCGCCGCCAGAGATCAGAATATCGGTGCGGATGCGTGTCATGGCGGCCCCCTTTTGCAACCCTGTGATACGCCTTGCCCCAAGGAATGCGAAGCGACAAAGCGGCGCGGTTCAGGGCAGGGTGACCCAGATCAGCAGCACAAAGATCACCGGAACAAGGGCAACCGCCGTCAACGTCAGGGCGACCAGACCCCAGGTCTTGACTGCCAGAACCAACGCGGTCAGCGCGATGGTCAGCAGGTAAAACACAACATTGATGTCACGCGACACATCGCGCGCGATGTGGCCCAGAACGGGAAACGGGGTTGCGGCGGTGTTGGTCGTTGAAACAGACATCTGAGACTCCGGTTTTATCCCCCCAGAGATAGGCACCCCGCAGCCCCTGTGCAGAGGGCGGATTGCCGCAGCCTAGACCAGACGTGCGAGAAAGCCTGCCAGATCGTCGGTGTGGTGGTGGATATGGCGGGCCTTCAGCGGTTTCGGGGCCACATGCACGGTTTTCATCCCCATCTCATGCGGGGCGGCAAGGTTGCGCGGATCATCCTCGAACATCGCGGCGGTTTCGGGGTTCAACCCGTCGGCAGCAAAGATGGTCTCGAAGGCCGCGCGCTCGGGCTTGGGGCGGAAACCGGCGTGTTCGACCCCGTAGACCGCATCAAAAAG